>JAJCXL010000169.1 GCA_029263435.1 Acidobacteriota bacterium
CAAGGCAGCATCAAAAAGCCCGCGATGACGAACTGAGAGAAAAACAACGTCGCGTCCCGGCCCTCGATGGAGGCGTAGAAGTTCAAAAATGCGAACGGGAGGCTCCGGGCCACGATCAGGCTCGCGAAAGCGAGCGTGGCCGAAGCGATCAGTGCGGTCGCGAGACGAAGATAAGGCCGTGCGGTGCCGTGGCGACGCAAGTGCCGAGCCGCAAGGGCCGAGCCTATCGTCAGACCCAACAGGAACGTCGACAACATGATCGACACGCCGTAGACCGAGGAGCCGTAGACCATCGACAGCGTCCGCCCCCAAGCGACCTCGTAGACCATCGCGCTGCCACCCGAGACCGAGACCGCAGCGAGCACGGGCCAAGGGATGGTCGCAGCTTCGCCTTCAGAGGGTTCGACGATCCGCGGGGGCTCTGAGGCGGGGTTTCTCCGCCGCCACAAAACCAGGCTCGCCGCGACGAGAAAATCGAGCCCCGCCCCGACCCAGAGCGTCGCCGTGAGACCAACGCCGGGGAACAACCAGAACACCGCCAGCAAAGGTCCCAACACCGCGCCCGCGGTGTTGACGGCATAGAGCTGGCCGAGCCCGACCGAGACCCGCTCGTGCGCGAGCGCCCGCACCAATAGAGGTAGGGACGCTCCCATCGCGATCGTGGCCGGTAACAGGCTCACCAACGCGAGCACGAAACGAAGCTCCATTCCCGGGACGCTCCCCACCGCGTGCAAGAGCGCCGGCGACATCACCGCATAGAGCCCGATGAACCCTTCCAGGAGCGCGAAAATCAAGATCGGATCGCGTTTGGATACGCTTTTCAGGGTCGAGCCGAGACTCCCGAGAGCCATGCCTCCCATGAAAGCTCCGAGGACCACGCCGACCGCGGTCGATGTCGTGCCGAGCGACAGGAGGAGGAGCCGAGTCCAAGAGGATTGGAAAAGGAGAGCGGCGAGACCGCTGACGAAGAATGTGATGAGTAAGAGGACGCGCTGGGGCGACACGTCGGATCTTAAGCTAGACGGTCCGATCAATCAAGACTTCATCGTCGAATTTGAGATAAGCGACTTCCCACAGGTTGTCCTCGCGCGCGGTATCGAGAACGAGCGTCGCCTCGACGCGGGCCACTCCCCTCTTCAACAAGAAGAATCGGCAGGACTGCTCGTCGAGGCTGAAGGTCGGCTGCTCGAACTTCTCATCATAGTCGTCGGGCAAGGACTTTCCGTGAGCCTCGAGCGCGCCGCGAACGACGTCGGTGACCCGGGGGGCCAGATGACGCACCTGCCACGCGTTTCTGCGTCGATCATAGTCGAGGAGCACGACTTTCGACGTGTGGTCGGTGAATCGAATCAGAGCGCGACAACCGAGAGTGCCTTTGATTGCGTGAGCCTCGAAGCTCTCGACGTCCCGCTCCCAATCGATCCCGCGCGCTTGCGCGTGCCTTTGGACCGCTTCGGCGACGTCGGGCTTTCGGAACTCGAACTCGGTCGGAAGCTCCGCTGTCTGTCGCTGCAGCCAGGGGTTGATCGAATGGCCGACGACGGCATTGAGATATTTGAGCGCCCGCTCGTATTCTTTCAACGTGCGCGCGAGCTCATCCGTCCCTCTCGATTTTTCGACCGTCGCGGAGAGCTCGGACACTTTACGCGACAACCCTTGCAGGATCTTGTGGACCTCCGCCGCGTCCTCTTTGGCTTCGAGGTCTTTCTCCGCAATGAGATCGGTGAGCTTGTCGATGAGCTCGATGAGCTCTCGCGCGTAGCGAAACCGTGAGAGCAAGAGGTGACGGTTCGGCTCGGTCGGCTCGTAGAGCTTCTTCACGAATGACGGAAGCGAGCGCCTCGTCTCTTTCGTCAACAGCACGTCACTCGAGAACAGCTTGTAGAACATCTGATAGACGAGTGATTGGTTCAAGAGCTGGCGCTTCAGCTTCTCCTCGATCGCGGCTTGCTCGGAAGCGTCCCCCCGGGCCCGCCTCATGATCTCGACCGGGCTCGTCCCCATGCGCGTGACCCGCGAGCGGACCAGACCCACGAGAGTGTCATCCGAGCCGTGCCACACTTCCGCAAAATAGGGATCCCCGTCGCTCGCAATCGCGCCGCTTCGCACGCGTTCCTCATGGACGGCCGCGCCGACTTGCTGAATGCGCCCAAGCGCGCTTCGCAGGCTCTCCACGTTTCCGTCGAAGATGTCCCGGCGGATCTCGTCGATGAACGCCTCCGCGCGCTCGTCATCCTCCGGTCGATAGCCCCGCGATAAGAGAGCTCTTCGCATGTCCACCGAGACCGGCACCGCTTGAAGGCGTGAGCGCAGCTCGACGCCTCCGTTGAGCTCGACGTCCAGACGATCGACGAGGATCTCGACGAGGCTGGACCGATCCTTGGCGGACATTGCCGTCTCTCCATAAAGTGATGTCCACGTCGACAGCTCGTCCGGCGTCAAGGCCACCACTCCCGCTAGCCGCATCAAGCGGCGCTCATCCACGGCCTCGAGGTCCGGCCAATCCAGATAGCGGAGCTTCAAGAACAGGTCTTGCGCGAGGGCGTGATGGGTTTGAGCGGGCTCGATGAGCTCCGTCAAAAGCTCCGCATCCTCCGGATCGATTCTGTCGAGCGAGCCCAACTCGGTCAGAAGCTCGGGGAACTTTGCGCGGATCGCTTGCCACAGACGAAACTGTGATCGGTTCAGGCGGACGACATGCTCGAGCGACGCGAGCGCGCGCTCGTCGAGCTCCGGCTCCACCAGAGTGGTAAAGACCGTCACGAGCGCGGTGGTGCGATGGATCGCCGCCGGCTTCAAGCTCTCGATGATGGTCCTCAGGTAGCCGTGCTCCTGGAGGACGATCGGCCGCACCTGGGAGACGCTCTTGCGAAGCACCGGCTTCACTGCCTCTGCGGTTTGCGCCATCGGCGTCTCGATAGCGACGCACTTCGCGATCAGCAGTCGAAATAGCTCCGCTCGACCGGCCAGAGCGTGACGGGGCTCGGGCTCCGCGCGCTCCCGGATGAAATAAGCGAGTGGCACCACGACACGATCGACGATCCGACGATCGAGCGCGTCGAGTGTCCGTCGCCTCTCGTCCTCCGAGGCGTCGTCGGGCAGCGGCAAAGCCTCGGAGAGCAGCCTCTCCAAACGGGCCTCGAGGAGCCGATAGCCGTTTCGATACTGCGCCGCGATCAGCCGCTCCCGGATGAGATCGGACTCCAGCCGGATCCCGTCTCGCGCGTTATCGAGAAGCACCATCTCCACCGAGCGAAAGAAGCGATCGAGAGACTCTCGACAGCTGTTCCAATAGCGCGTGATGCTCTTGTCGAGCGCGTCGGTGCTCCCGTCGTCATGAGCGAAGGCCTCGGCGGTCGTCGGAAGGGCTAAGACCTCCACTTGCTCGAGCATGTGGCGCCGGATGACTTCGTCCCGATAGGTCGCGAGCCGCTGGACAAAAGTCTCACGCTGAGGGAACAACGATCGGGCGCCGGGCTCAGTGAACTCGGTCGCGAGGGCGGTGAGCAGGGAGGTCGTCATCTCCGCAATCGACGTGTCGAGCCGCGCGGTATAGGCGCCGTCGAGCGTGATCTCGAGCAAGCCTTTCAGCGTCTTCGCCGACGCTTCCTCATCGAGCCGCCGGTGGATCTCCTCTACGAGCTTGGTCCGGACTTCGCTCAGGAGCACCGTCGCCCGATTGTGGATCCTCTCCTTGAGGATGAGCTTCGCCTCTCGACTGCGGGCCTCACGGGTGGCGGCGTCCACCGGGTCGTTCGAAAGCGAAACGGGAAGCAGGGCACGGGCAGCCTTGACCGCGGACTCGTCGGGAGGGGTTGGAGTCGCCCCTAGAAGGCGGCCGAGTCGCTTACGAAATCGATCGAGCATCGAGTCTGTATCGATGAAGGGGAGGTTCGGGCTTTTCGAGGCTCCGACTTGATGTTCTCTATCCTACCATGAGCATGGAGTTTCCACCGACCGCTCGCCTAAAATTGACACCGACCCGGCCCTGTGCTAATTTTTCGTCTGCACTACGGCAGTTGACCACGTGGCGCTATCGTCTAGGGGACTAGGACGGGTGGTTCTCAGCCATCAAACCGGGGTTCGAATCCCCGTAGCGCTACCAAAAAGGCGCCTTCAACGGCGCCTTTTTTGTTGTCCGGCGGGCGCGGCGAGCGAGTAGGAGCGACATGGACAAACCGTCGACGAAACGCCAGGCCCGACCCGCGATCCTGGTCCATGGGGGCGCCTGGGCCACACCCAAACAGGAGCACGACGACCATCTCAAAGGCGTCCACCGCGCCTCCATGGAAGGGTTCGAGATTCTTTTGACCGGTGGCTCCGCCGTCGACGCGGTGCAACGTGCTGTCGAGCACATGGAAGCGGACGCCACCTTCAACGCCGGACGAGGCGCCGTGTTGAACATCCACGGAGCGGTGGAGCTCGATGCCGGCATCATGGACGGCAGCACTCTCGAGGCTGGGGCGGTCGCTTGCCTGTCCGGCGTCCTCCACGCCGTCGCTCTCGCTCGCAAAGTCATGGATAGCTCGCCCCACGTCATGATGGTCGGTGAAGGTGCCCACGCACTCGCCCTCGAGACCGGGATCGAGACCTGTGAGCCCGACAGCTTGATCGAGGAGCGCGAACGGCGGCGTTACGAGAAGGCCAAAGCGTTAGGTCAGGCAGACGCCCAAGACCAGCTCGGCGGAGCCGCAACACCCGGAGACACCGTCGGCGCCGTCGCGTGCGATGCGAACGGGCACGTCGCTGCCGCCACCTCCACGGGAGGATCTCTTCTCAAGCGGTCCGGGCGGGTCGGCGACTCCCCCATCGTCGGATCCGGCTTCTACGCCGACGACCGCAGGGGCGCGGCCTCTTCTACGGGTTGGGGTGAAGGCATCATGCGGCTCGCGCTCGCGCACCGCGCGGTCCAATCCTTGACCTCTCGCATCGGAGCCACTGCCGCGGCGCAACAAGCCGTTCGTGCCTTGGAATCCCGGACCGGGGGGCGGGGCGGCATCATCCTCGTCGATCCCAATGGCCAGCTCGGGTTCGCGTTCAACACACCGTGCATGGCCCATGCCTACATCAACGAAGGCATGACCGAGCCCGTCGTCAGTATTTAGACGCGCCCGCTGACGAGCCCAGCACCAGGTCGTCGAACCACGCCGTCGCCTCCGAGCGCGTGTTGTCCGTGTCCACCATCAACGCCACTGCAGTCACTCGCCCCGGTGGCTCCCCAAAGAAACGCTCGTAATCTGCGCGCACGTCGCGCCGTTCCGACAGCCACTCGCCGGTGCGTCCGTCACCACTTCGCACCACGATGGTCGCGACATTCTTAGTGTAGGGGCTCGGATAGACACTGCCGACACGTTGCTGCCCCGACCAAACGTACATGAGCGCCCGCGTCTTCCGGTCGAACGCCTCTCCGTCGAACATGACCGCGACCCGGGCCGCGTAATCGTCACTACCCCGACGCCGCTCATCGTCGATGTGGTCGAGGCTCATCGTCACCCGCCACCGCCACGAAAGTCGGGTCTCTTCGTCCACGGAGTGATCGAGCTTCCGCCACAGAGCCGACGCTGAGCTCATGCTGTCCACCCGCAAGAACCGATTGCCCTCGTCCTCCTCCAGACGAAAGACGTTCGCCTTGGCTGCCAAAGCATGCTCCGTCCACGCCGCACCCCAACCGGTCTCGAACCCCGAGAACAAATCCGGTGCACCCCCGCCTAGCCCAGCGGTCGCGAGCACGACCAAAAGCAGAAACCTCATCATTCTTGAATATATGTCCACCGGCTCGCGTTTCGCTATCGCACAGTTCCTTGACGGGACTCACGGCCCTTGCTAGACTTCGCGTCTCGCCGTTCCACCCAAAGCGCCCTTAGCTCAGCTGGATAGAGCGACGGACTACGAATCCGTAGGTCGGGTGTTCGAATCGCCCAGGGCGCGCCACTTTTCTGAGATGGGTTCCTAGACGGTTCCAGTTTCGTTTCGTTGTCTTCGAGACGGTCTACGTAGCGCTCCTCGTTTTCCTTTCGAATTTCGCGGTGCAACATCGTGGTGGGACGACGTCACGCGACGCCTATGGGGCGGAGAAGGGAAGTGTGTACTCGGGTTTCTACGCCCGTTACCCACTTCACGTGTCGGCGTGAGCAGGGTACCCTTAGGTTGTTGTGAGTTACTACGAGCGGGGCCATCCATACGCATGGCGGACCTGGCTTCGGACGCGACTTCCGGGGTTCTTGATCGACCTCGGGGTAGCGGACAAGGGAGAGGACTGCGAGGCTGTGGGAGCTTGGCACCGTTGGCACAACATCGACGGTACGCGGAGCCGCTGCTACCACTGCGACGTGGAGCGTGACGGACGGCTCTGGGAGACCGAGTAGCAGCTCTACCATCACCGCTTAACTCAGCACCGTCCTACGCGGTGGAACTACTACCCGAGCGAGGTGTCTAACGATCCATGAGCTTCTCGCTCATCGACATTTGGATCCGGTGCGGTAGCCTTTGGAGTCCAGGCGTGCTGACTGTTCTCGTTACTGAGGTGCTCGAATCGGCACCGAATAACGTCGTAGAACCCCGAACGCTTCTGGTGTTCCAAACCCACGGTCCCGCGGGTGTCGAGTACTTGGTTGGCTTGGCGGTTCTCGGTTTGGCTCCCGCCTACTGCATGGCCCAGGCTCGGATGGGCCTCCGAGAGTTCCGCGATTGGCTCAAGGCACGACGTCGCAAGGCGCGGATCGCACTCGCCAACACCTTGGTCATAGCGGTCACGGTGACCACGCAATGTATTGTTGTGGTGAGATGGCAACCAACCGCGAGGATAGGGGCTTGGTTCCATCTTGGTTCCAAGTAGCTACGAACGAGGGGGAGCGAGTACTAACGAGTCTCCGCGCTTGGTTCGGCCGTCAAACGTTGAGCGGTCGCGCCATTTCTCGATAGCGGCAAAGCGCGTTCGCGAGCCGCATCTGCTCCGGACTTTTGCACTCGGGCTCGAACAAACGTGGGCTCCCGACCAAGAGGCACGCCGCGCGCGCCCGCGACGTCGCCACGTTGAGACGGTTGAGGCTGTAGAGAAACTCCATCCCGCGAGGCGCCTCTTCGGGCGAAGACGTCGTCATCGAGTAAATGACGACCGGCGCCTCCTGCCCTTGAAACTTGTCGACGGTCCCCACCCGCGCGCCTTCCGGAAGCGCTTCCGCAAGGTCGGAGACCTGAGCGTTATACGGAGCGATCACGAGCACATCTTCCAGGCCGAGCGGCGCCTCGACGCCGTTCGCGTTGCGCCAGCGCACGCCGGCCCGTATGAGCATGGACACGATCGACACGACGCGCTTCACTTCCTCCGGCGATGCGTTCTGGTTCCCATCATGCTCGACCGGGACGAACCAGAGCCCCGCACCAGCGATGGGTACATCACCCAGAATCGCCTGGCGCTCTAGACCGTCGAACGAGCTCAACCTCGACTCGTAGAACAGCTCCGATG
>JAJCXL010000170.1 GCA_029263435.1 Acidobacteriota bacterium
GCGGCGCAAGTCGGACATCTCCTGGGTCCATCCCGCGCAAGGAACGATCTCGAAATCCATCTCCCTCGAAAGCGGTAGCAGGACGTCCGTGTATTCCGGGAAGCGCACCGCGCGCGACTCTTCCATCGCGCCCTTCGCGGCGAAGCTATCTCTCGCTTGCGGCCAGCGGTTGGGCGGGATCTCGACACAGACGATGTCGGGATTGAAATTGACGATGGTCTGCCGGACGTCGGCGAGACCCCAGCTTCCGCTGTCCCGGTGCTGCCCGTGCGTCATGCCGAGCACCGCGACCTCCGTCGGTGCCGTCGGCGCCCTCGCTGTTTCGGGCTCGGCGGCGGGCAGGCGAAGGATGGACACGGTGTGGCTGCCTTCCGATGCGACCCAAAGAGTCTCGCCGGAAGGTGCGACCGCCATCGCGATGGGCTTCGCTCCGACCGCAATGCGCGCAACCACTCTTCTTTCTCGCAAATCGATCACCGAGACGTCGTCACTCGCCGTGTTGTTGACGAATGCGAAGCGTCCGTCCGGTGACGCAACGACCGAGAACGGCTCGTCGCCAATCCCGTCTTCGATCGTTCCCGTCACATCGAAAGAGGCGGTGTTCATGAAGACGACACGATTCTCGCCGCGTATCGCGACGGCGTAATCCAGACCATCCGGCAAGACGGTGCCGCCACTCGGCTGTTTGCCCACCGGCACGACGTCGCGTACTCGCTCGTTCCACAAGTCGATCACGCTCACCGTCTCGTCATCGTAGTTCGGCACGAACGCCAATCGTCCGTCCGCTGTGGTGCTCGAAGGGAACGGTCGGACTCCGGTCGGATAGCTCTTGAAGACGCTCAACGCATCGCCATCGACGACGCGCAGCCGATTCTCTTTCTCGATGGAGACGAGATAGGTGTCGTTCGGAAGCGGGCCGGTGATGAGAGAGGGTCCGGCGCCGACATGGAGATCCCGAACGATGTCGCCCGCCGGCGACAAGAGCGCCAAGGTGTCGCCGGAGAACCGAGTCACGAGCATTTCCCCACTCGGACGCAGCACGACGCCCAAAGGCGTCGCCCCCGAAGGCACCTCTGCTATCACCTCCAGGGAGGAGACATCGACCAAGGCAATATGGTTGGAACCTGCCGCCGCGATATAGGCGGTTCCGCCGTCTTCACTGAAATGGATCTGATGGGGAGCGCGTCCGAGCTCCAACGTGGACTCCACGCTGAAGCGAGCGGTTTGTGCGGTGAGCGGTGACGCTCCGGCCAAAGTCACGGTTCCGGCGAGCCCGATGCGCAGGAAGCATCTAACCCTCACCGGCCCACCGCGCGCCGCGCTTCTTCTGACGGCGGTCGGGACCGGAACCCGATGCTCACGAACATCCGCGCTCCTTGAGCCACTCGTCCTTCGAGATCGTTGGTGCCATTGAGGGCTACGGGGAGGCCGAACTCTTTTCCCGCCGCGAGAACGGTATCGAGTGCGGCGTTGACGGCGTCGCGATCGCCCGCGTAAGAAGCGCTGAGATCGCCCGAGCCTGCCCAGAGGATGGCGCCGATATTTCGGTCACTCAGTGCTTTGGCGATGTCGCGAACGTTTGCGACCCCGAGCTGGTTCTCGATGATGAAGATGGGAAGCAGGCTTCCTTTTGGATCCAGCTTCCAGATGTCCGCGCGCTCCCGGTACTCGCTGGAGGTCAAACCCCAGTATCGGGCCGCGATGGCGGGGCTCGTTCCTCTGATCCCTTCCGGCTCGAAGTCATTGGCCGCAGGTGCCTGGGGGTAGCGCATGGCCCGGACGGCGTGAAGCACTTGCTCCACGGTCTCCGTATGCGGAAAGACGAGCCCATGGACGCCCTGGTCAAGAACATTCTTAATGAGCCACTCGCTCTCCTCTCGAGCATTGAACGGCATGCGGACGAACACCGTTTTCGTCGCCGTGATTCCGGACTCGGCGATCGTACGCCGGTCGAGAAGCCACTGGAGGTAGCTCGTCAGACGTGGAATGTCGAACGGGACGTGCTCGAGATCGTAAACCACGAAATCGAACTCGGGGGTTGCCGCGTGAGCGACGGCGGACTCACGATCGCTTCCCACGCCGAGATAGTTCACGAACTGACCGAAGATGGGCTTGTCTTGTTCGAGGATTGGAAGGACGTTGTTGACTGGCGGATCCTGGCCGAAGAGCGCGCCGCTCATCAGTACGAGAAGCGTTCCGAGCGTGAAAACGATTTTGATTCGCATTCTGGTGCTCCTAGTCGTGACTATTACCGGCATTCTCACATATCTTCGGATTCGCTACCGTCACTCTCGTCGCAAACGGATTGCTGGTTGCTCGGCTCCGGCAAATTCCCTATGCTCGCGGAGCTTGCGACTCCTATGCGCGCAAGCCGAGGGGGAACCATGAGACCTTTGAGCTCGACACCCGCCTTTCTGCTCCTGGCCTTCGCCGCCTCGTCGTTAGGCACGTCAGAAGCCCAGACCGAGACTCATGAAGTTTCCGGACTCTCGGAACCGGTCGAGATCCTCGTCGACCGATGGGGAGTGCCTCATATCTACGCGCACAACGAGGACGATCTGTTCTACGCGCAAGGATTCAATGCCGCGCGCGATCGTTTGTTCCAGCTCGAGCTATGGCGTCGACAGGTGACGGGTACCGTTTCGGAGCTTCTCGGGCCGCGCACATTGGATAAGGACATCGGCGCACGTCTGCTTCGCTATCGAGGCGACCTGGATCAAGAGCTGAACCACTATCACCCCCGAGGCACCGCCGTATTCGAGGCATTCGTGCGGGGCGTCAACGCCTATATCGAGCTCACGGAGAACGATCCCGATTGGCTCCCGATCGAGTTCCGAATGCTGGGAACGACTCCGGGAAAGTGGACCACCGAGGTCGCCGTCTCTCGACTCAACGGCCTCTATAGCAACGTGACGAGCGAAGTCCGCAACGCGATGCTGCTTCAGTCGATGGACGCGGACACGCTGGTCGAGCTGTCGGACTTCCGACCGAAGATCCCCGAGCTCTCCGATCACGGTGTCGATTTGTCGCTCATCGGAAGCGAGGTCTTGAACCTCTATGTGTCCGCCCGTGCTCCGGTGAGCTTCGTTCCCGAAGATATCGCTCCGGAGTTTCGAGGGGTGGCCACGGACGACGCCGGAGCGCACGCCTCTCTCGAGCGAGGCACGCTTCCGCTCGACTGGGTGGCGGAAGGCTATGGCAGCAACAACTGGGTCGTCAGCGGTAAGAGAACGCTCTCGGGTTTTCCCATGCTCGCGAACGATCCGCACCGTGCGGTCTCCGTTCCGGCCCTACGCTACGTCGTTCACCTGGTCGGGGGCGGTTGGAACGCGATTGGCTCGGGCGAGCCCACCGTGCCCGGCGTGTCGATGGGGCACAACGCCTACGGCGCGTGGGGGCTCACCATCCACGGCCGTGACATGGAGGACCTCTACGTTTACGACACCCATCCGAACGATGCGCGGAAGTATCTCTATCAGGGCGGATGGGAGAACATGCGGGTGATCGAAGAAAGGATACCGGTCAAGGGACGAGACCCCGTTGCGGTCGAGCTCACTTTTACGCGTCACGGGCCCGTGCTCTTCGAAGACCGCGCGAATCACAAGGCTTACGCCCTGCGAGCGGCGTGGCAGCAGACCGGCGCCTCGCCCTACCTTGCGGATATGAGATATGGGCGGGCGACGAACTGGGATGAGTTCAGGGACGGGGTGAGCTATCACCTCGGGCCGGCGCATAACGTCGTCTGGGCCGACGTGCATGGCGATACCGGATGGCAGGTCAGCGGTCTCGCGCCGATGAGAACCTGGAGCGGCTTGTTGCCCGTGCCTGGCGATGGTCGGTTCGAGTGGAACGGGAGTCTTCCGGTCAAAGAGCTGCCGCACGTGAAGAACCCCGAAGCTGGGTTTTTCGCGTCCGCGAACGAAGAGAACGTACCCCCCGACTACCCCTATGTGTTCGCCTACAACTACTCGGAGCCCTTGCGCTCCGCGCGGATCCACGAGCTGCTCGGCGACAGCGCGAGGTACTTGACCGTCGGAGACATCCACCAGATTCAGCAAGACACTTACTCCATCCCGGCGCGGGTGCTTCTTCCTCTGCTCGACGGGCTCGAGACGCCCGATGTCGAAGTGCGGGAAGCGGTGCACCGACTGCAGGCCTGGGACAAAAGACTCGACAAAGACTCCTCCGCGGCCGCGATCTATATCGCGTGGGAGAGACGGCTGCGAGAGCATGCCGAGCGCTTGTTCGTTCCGGAGGGAGCTTGGGAGCTCTTTACGGTTCCGACGGTGCGAGTCCTCGATTGGTTCACCGCGCCGGATGGTCGCTTTGGGAAGGACCCGGTCGGAGGAAGGGACGCCCTGATGATGTCAGCCATGCGCGAGGCGCTCGACGATCTGCACGGCCGCTTCGGGACCGACATGGAGCAGTGGACCTACGGGAGCGCCAAGTACAAACACCTCGAGATCCGGCACCAGATGAGTGATGTCGTAAAGGAAGAGATTCGACGCAAGCTCGATGTCGGGCCCGCGCCTCGAGGAGGGACCTCCTACACCGTGAGCCCGACCAGCGGAGGGGACAACCAGACGAGCGGACCTTCCTACCGTATCGTGGCGGACGCGTCCAACTGGGATAACACCATCGCCACCATCAACCTTCCGGGACAGTCCGGGGATCCCGATAGCTCGCATTATCGGGATCTCTTCGACCTCTACATCAACGGCAAATCCACGCCACTGTTCTTTTCGAGAAAAAAGATCGAATCGGTAACCGAGAAAACCATTCACCTCGTGCCAGGGCGGTGACACGTGAGAAAGCTACTTGGGTTCACGACGGCAGTCATGTTTTCGTTGATGAGCGTGGGCGCGGCGACGTCGGGGCTCGCGCAGGACAACCCGTACGACACCACGGTCGACATCCGGATGGGCGCCCGCTTGTTCCAAGCGGAGTGCGGTCGGTGCCACGGTCTCGACGGCAAAGGCAATGACGAGACCGGAGCCCCGGACCTCACCAACGGCAGCTTCCGGAGCGCCTCCACGGATGCGGGGCTGTTCAACGTCATCCGGGACGGCATTTCCGGAACGACGATGGTCGGTATTTCCTGGGCGCCCGACAACCGGGTCTGGCAAGTCGTCGCCTATGTCCGCTCGTTGAATCCCCAAACCGGAGACTACGATCTCGCAGGGGATGCCGATAGCGGCGCGCGCCTGTTTCGAGGCAAAGGCGAGTGCGTGACCTGCCATATCGTCAACGGTGCCGGCGGACGTCTCGGTCCGGACCTATCCACCATCGGCAATCGGCGCGACCCCGAGGAGCTCCGGATCGACTTGATGGATCCGAACGAGACCGTCGAGCCTCGATGGTGGACCGTCAAGGTCGTGCGCGCCGACGGTTCGGTCATCACCGGCTCCAGGATGAGCGAAGACACTTTCACGGTCCGGGTCATGGACGATGCCGAGAACTTGTGGCACTTCGTGAAGAGCGATCTTCGCTCGCTCGAGCGGGTGGAGACTTCGCCGATGCCGTCCGCGAGTGATGGGCTGAGCGCGAGCGAGATCGACGATCTCGTCGCCTATCTGTTCTCCCTACGGAAAGAGAGCTGAGCATGAAGCAGTGGATCGTCACTTTGATGTTGTCCGCGAGTGCGGCGAGCGCGGGGCAGTCCTCGCCATCCGCGGCGAGCATGCCCTCTTTTTCTCCGGTGACGTGGGAGCGGTTGCTCCACGCGAGTGACGAGCCTCACAACTGGCTGATGTATTCGGGGACGTTGGACAGCCAGAGATTCAGCCGGCTCACCACTGTGAGCAAAGACAACGTCTCGAAGCTCGAGCTGAAATGGGCTTACCAAATCCCGGAGATCGACCGGGCCGAAACGGTGCCCCTCGTCGTCGACGGGGTCATGTTCATTACCGAATCGCCAAGCAATGTCGTCGCGGTGGATGCACGCACCGGCGGACTCTACTGGCGTTACGACCATGAGCTCCCGGACGACTTACGCATTTGCTGTGGCCGGAACAATCGGGGGGTCGCCATCCTGGGCGACACGCTGTTCATGAGCACACTGGACGCTCATCTCGTGGCGATCGACGCTCGTACGGGAAGCGTTCGATGGGATATCGAGGTTGCCGACTACACCAAAGGCTATAGCAAGACCGCGGCACCGCTCGTGGTGAAAGACCTGGTCGTCACCGGGATTGCCGGCGGTGAGTACGGTATCCGGGGCTTTCTAGACGCTTACCACGCCGACAGCGGTGAGCGAGTGTGGCGTCTTCACACGATTCCGGGTCCCGAGCACCCGGACAACAAGACCTGGGCGGGCGACTCTTGGCGGACCGGCGGCGCGCCTACGTGGATCACCGGCGCCTATGATCCCGATCTCAACTTGATCTACTGGGGGACGGGAAACCCTGGCCCGGACTGGAACGGGGAAGTCCGCTTGGGTGACAACTTGTACTCCGATTCCGCCCTCGCGGTGAATGCGGATAGCGGCGAGCTTCAGTGGTACTTCCAGTTCACGCCGTGGGACGTTCACGACTGGGATGCCATTCAGGTACCGATCCTCACCGACATGAACCTGAGCGGTCAGTCCCGCAAGGTCATGATGTGGGCGAACCGTAACGGCTTCTACTACACGCTAGATCGAGTCACCGGTGAGTTTCTCGTCGGCACCCCATTCGCTCTGCAGACGTGGGCGCAAGGGCTCGACGAGAAGGGCCGCCCTATTCGTGAACCGGGCAAGCTCCCCACCACCGACGGCAACGTGGTGTCCCCATCGGTCGGAGGCGCGACGAACTGGTGGTCCGCGGCCTACAGCCCGGAGACGGAGCTGTTCTATGTGAACGCATTCGACGGTGAGCAAGAGTTCTTCATCCGAGAGCAGGAATATCGCGAAGGCGAGCAGTTTACCGGCGGTGGTGCTCAAAACGTCGAGCCCAACGACAAATACAAGAGCGCGGTGAGAGCGCTCGACCCCCGAGACGGCGCCCTTCGGTGGGAGTTTCCCATCCAGCCCCGCTCGACCTCCGGACTTCTCGCGACCGCAGGCGGCCTCGTCTTCGGTGGCAGCGTCGACGGCTACTTCTATGCGCTCGATGCCGCGACCGGCGAAGAGCTGTGGCACATCGCTCTAGGGTCTAGAGTCCACGCCGCGCCCCTCACTTACGCGGTCGATGGAGAGCAATACGTGACGATCGCCGCCGGGAACGTCGTGTTCACCTTCGGCCTCGACTGAGGAGTGGCTACGCGCTACGCGCGATGTAGTCGCGGAGGGCATCCATGACGCGCGGCGCGAGAACCAAGGTCGACACCATCGTCGGGATCGCCATGATGGCAAAGAATCCGTCGGCGAAACTGATCACCGCTTCAATCGATGAGACCGAAGCGACGACGATGAAACCGACGAAGAAGTAGTTGTACTTCTGTTGATGTTCCGCGCCGACCAGAAACGCGAAGCACTTCGCCCCGTAATACGAGTAGCTGAACAAGCTGGTCACGCTGAAGCACGCCACGCACACGACCAGCACGTAGGATCCGATGCCGGGCATCGCCGCATTGAACGCATTCGCGGTGAGCGTCACGCCGTTATCCGAGCTCGTCTGCCAAACCCCGGTCATGAGAATGACGAGCGCAGTACAAGTGCACACGATCATCGTGTCGATGACAGGTCCCGTCATGGCGACGAAGCCTTCTCTGATGGGCTCGTCCGTCTTCGCCGCGCCGTGGGCGAGGGGCGCGGTGCCGAGGCCCGCTTCATTCGAGAACGCGGCTCGGCGAATGCCGGTGACGATCACCGTGCCCACGACGCCGCCCGCCACGGCGTCTCCGGTGAACGCGTCCGTGAAGATGAGCGCGAAGTAGCGCGGTACATCGGTCCAGTTCACGAGAATGACCCACAGCGTGCATAGCATGTAGAGCACGACCATCGCCGGCACGACCCGGGAAGCGACCTCGGCGATGCGGGTAATGCCCCCGAGGATGACCGTCGCTGCGAGCCCAGCCAGAATAACGCCGGCGATGAGGTCGAAGCGAAAGTGGTCCGCGCCCACCCAGCCCCGCGGGACGAACACGACATCGCGGACCACTTGGACGAGCTGGTTGGGGTTGAGCAGCGGCAAGCAGCCGATCGCGCCGGCCACGGCGAACACATAGGCGAGGGGTCGGTACGCCGGTCCCAACGCTTCGGTAATGACGTACATCGGCCCGCCTTGGAGACGCCCGAGGCTATCGCGTCCCCGATACATCACCGCGAGGGTGCAGCTGAAGAACTTCGTCGCGATGCCGAACAAGGCGCACACCCACATCCAGAAGATCGCACCGGGACCACCAATGGTGATCGAGACTGCCACTCCAGAAATATTGCCGGCCCCAATCGTTGCGGACAGCGCGCTCACGAGCGCTTGAAAATGAGTGATGTCGCCCGGCTGATTCGGATCGTCGTAGCGTCCGCGCAGAATCTCGATGGCGTGAGCGAGAAAACGAAACGGAATGAAGCGCGAATAAAGGAGCAGCGCTGCGCCCCCACCGATGATCAGATAGAGCATGTACGACCACAGGAGGTTCGCGATATCGACGAGGTAGGATTCTATAGCGTTCAAGAGAATCAGGCTGGCAGAGCGCGGCTTTCGTTGCTCGTTACACGCCGTCTACTTTCGAAGCGACATGCGCGGCGGCATTCGCGGACCAATCTCCCTCTCCCGTGGCTTCGCTCAGCCATCCGGTGAGCTCCGTCGGGGACGCGAAGTCACCCAGTCGGCCGATGACGAAAGCGGCATACCAGCCCGCCCATTGCTCGTCGCGGGAGCCTTTCAGGAAGTTCGATTCGTAGTCGTGATGAGCGCTACCGGCGTCGCCGAGCGTTTTGGTTAGCTCTTGTTTGGTGGGCATCGTGGTTCCTTTCGTTCGGTATCGCTTCGATCGTATACGATCGAACGAAGGGACAAGAGGGAGGCGATGGGCATCGAAGCATTCGAGAGGTATCCGTTGTTGTTCGGACCGTCGCCGGTCCATCCCATGCGCCGGCTGAGTGAGCACCTCGGCGGCAACGTCGAGATCTGGGCTAAGAGAGAAGATTGCAACTCCGGCATCGCGTTCGGAGGCAACAAAGTCCGCAAGCTGGAATACCTCCTTCCGGACGCGATCGCGAAAGGGTGCGACACGCTGGTGTCGATTGGCGGCGTTCAGTCCAATCACACGCGCCAAGTCACTGGTGTGGCTGCATATGTCGGGATGAAGGCCGTCACGGTTCAAGAGGCGTGGGTCGATTGGCCGGATCCGAGCTACGACAAGGTCGGCAACGTCCAGCTGACACGGATTCTCGGGGGTGACGTTCGCTTCGACGAGGCCGGTTTCGACATCGGCGTTCGAGACAGCTGGCAGCGAGCACTCCGATCCGTCGAAGAGGCGGGCGGGATCCCCTACCCGATTCCGGCCGGAGCTTCCGACCACCCTCTCGGCGGCTTGGGATTCGCGAATTGGGCGTTCGAGGTCGCGGAGCAAGAAAAAGCACTCGGCGTGTTCTTCGACACCATCATCGTATGCACAGTGACCGGCTCCACCCACGCCGGAATGATCGCTGGATTCGCTCTCGAAGGAAGCGCTCGCCGCGTGATCGGAATCGACGCCTCCGCGACCCTAGACAAGACACGGGAGCAAGTTCTTCGGATCGCGACCCAAACCGCGAAGAGTATCGGCCTGGATCGTCCGCTACGGGAGGACGAGCTCACCCTCGTCGACGGATATAGCGCCGGCGTCTACGGGGTTCCGAACGAGCAAACCATCGACGCGATCCACACCTGCGCCCGTCTCGAGGGAGTGCTCACCGACCCCGTCTATGAGGGAAAGTCCATGGCTGGCCTCATCGGTCTGATCGACGCTGGGGAGATCCCCGCGGGAGCCAGAGTTCTCTATGCGCACCTCGGGGGGCAACCCGTGCTCTCGGCCTACGCCGGCGCCTTCTAGACCCATCGCCCATCGCCGAACTTCCATCGAAACGATAGCGTCGGGCGTCTTTTTGCGGCCCTGGTTGTTAACCTCGCGTTAAATCGACCCCTTTTGACCCCTCCCTCGGCGGTCGAGTGAAAGAAACCACCCTCGCTGAGCGTCCTTGATGCGTACGATGGAAATCGCTTCGACTGAGGAAATCGCATGACTCGAAAACGCTTGTTTCTCGCCGGGATGGGACTCTTCGTAGCCCTCATCGGCTACCGATTATTCGAGGAGCTCGGCTCCTCGGAAGCCGCTGCCGCCGCGCGACCGGGCGGAGCCCGCGCGCAGCTCGTCGACGCGTCGTCACCGGAGCTCTCTACGTTGCGGGAGCGCGTGGCTCTCGTCGGCTCCCTTCGCGCCAAGCGTCAGGTGGAAGTGACCCCGAAGTTCTCCGGGCGCGTGATCGATATTCTCGTCGACCGCGGTGACCGCGTGCGAGCGGGCCAAGTCCTCGCGCGCATGGAAGATGACGAGCTCAAACAACAGGTGCGTCGTGCCGAGGCCCAGCTAGAGCTCGCGCATGCGTCTCTCGCCCAACGCGAGGCGGAGCTCGACAATGTGCGCGCGGAGCTGACGCGCACCAGAAACCTCGCTGCCGACGGCGTCGTCTCGTCTCAGCAGCTACAACAGTCCGAGACCACCGAGCGCGTTTCCATCGCCCAATCGAATGTCGCGCGAGCCTCGGTTAGCCAAGCGGAAGCCGAGCTTCAAGAGCTACGGATTCGGCTCAGTCAAACCGAGGTCGTCTCTCCTTCGAACGGAGTGGTGGGGCAACGGTATCTGGATCCCGGCGCGGTGGTCTCCACCACGACCCCGATCGTGCTCATTCTGGAGATGTCGACGATGGTGATCGTCGTGAACGTGCCCGAGCGAGAGTTCAACAAGATCGAAGTCGGAAACGTCGCCGCGGTGCTCGTCGACGCGTTCGCGGGGCAAAAGTTCGAAGGGCACGTCGCTCGCATCTCTCCACTTCTCGATGCGCAGACCCGCACCGCGCCGGTGGAGATCGAGCTCGATAATCCGGAACTTCGGCTGAAAGCCGAGATGTTCGCGCGGGTGGATCTGAATCTCATGACGGAGCGCGAAGCGCTACTCGTCCCACGAGAGGCTCTCGTCTATCGAAACGCCCAGCCGGGTGTCTTCGTCGTCGAATCCGACACCGCGATGTTTCGGACTGTCACTCCCGGCGTCACCGAGGAGACTCGCATCGAGGTCGTCGCCGGCCTGACCGGGGACGATGTCGTCGTGGGGCGAGGCGCGAACTTACTCAAGAGCGGAGATGCCGTCCGAGTTGCCTCCGCGGAGAAAGAGGCCCAACGATGAGCTTGCCTCGCTTTGCCATCCGTCGTCCCGTCACCATCGCGATGAGCTGCGCCGTGGCCGTCCTCCTCGGCGCGGTGTCGTTTTGGAATCTTCCGGTGGACTTGATGCCCGACGTCGAGTTTCCGACGATCACGGTGTCGACCGAGTACACCGGGGTCGCACCCGAAGAGATCGAGACCCTCTTGACCCGTCCGGTCGAGCGCGCCGTCGCCTCCGTGCCCGGGGTCGAGGAGATCACTGCGACCTCTTCGGAAGGGAATAGCCGCGTGCAAGTTCGTTTCGGCTGGGGCACCAATCTCGACGAAGCGGCGAATGAGATCCGCACCCGCGTCGATCGACTGCGGCGGACTCTGCCGGAAGATTCCGAGCCGTCGACCCTGTTCAAGTTCGACCCGTCCCAGTTTCCGATCTTGTGGATGGCGGTCTCGGGCGAACGAGACCCGCGCGCATTGAGGCAGTTCGTCGAGGACCAAGTCCTCTACCGCCTCGAGCAGGTACCCGGCGTTGCGGCCGCAGATGTACGCGGCGGTCTCAGGCGCGAGATCCAAGTCAATCTCTCCCTGGAGCGGCTCCAAGCCTATAGCTTGTCTATCCGGAACGTCGTCGACGTCCTCCGCCAGGAGAATCTGAACGAGCCGGTGGGGCCGGTGAAGGAAGGTGAGTTCGAGCTCCTGCTGCGAACCCAAGGCGAGTTCCAGAACGTCGCGCAGATCGAGAACATCGTGCTCGCGGTGCGCGGCAACATCCCGGTGCACGTCAAAGATGTCGCCAAGGTCGAGGACAGCTACGAGGAAGTGCGAGAGATGGTGCGGGTCGACGGCAAGCCCGGTATCCGTCTGTCGGTGCGCAAGCAATCCGGCGCCAACACCGTCGCGGTCGCCCACGCGGTACACGAAGAGCTCGCGCGCATCAACTCGGACTATCCGGATCTCACCGTACTCCCGTTGATGGATCAGTCGACTTTTATCCAGAACTCGATCGACAACGTGCGAAACTCCGCCATCTTCGGCTCCATCCTCGCGATCCTGGTGCTGTTCGTGTTCTTGAGAAACGTCCGCAGCACTCTCATCGTGGCGATCTCGATCCCCGTCGCCGTCATCTCGACCTTCACGTTGATGTTCTACAACGACTTCACCCTCAACACGATGTCGTTTGGCGGGCTCGCGCTGGGGGTCGGCATGCTCGTCGACAACGCCATCGTCGTTCTCGAGAACATCTTTCGACACCGAGAATCGGGCCAATCGGCCCCCGAGGCCGCGGTGGACGGCACCAGTGAAGTCTCGACCGCCATCGTCGCATCGACGCTCACGACCCTCGCGGTGTTCTTGCCGCTGGTGTTCTTGCAGGGCATGTCGGGCGTGATGTTCCAGCAGCTCGCCTACGTGATCGCTTTCGCATTGATCTCGTCGCTCATCGTCGCCCTCACGGTGATCCCGGTGTTGTGCGCGAAGTATCTCCGGGTGGACCGGGGGACGAGCGGACAGCACCCCCGCCTCGAGCGGTTCGTGCACCGAACCGGCGAGATGCTCGATCAGATCGACGCGGAGTATCAGCAGCTGATTCATTGGGCGCTCTCCCACCGACGCACGGTTTTCACCGGCACGGCGCTCGTCTTTGGGGCGTCGCTTCTGCTCCTGCCGCTCGTCGGCTATGAGCTGATGCCGGAATCCGACGAAGGAGAGGTTCGAGTGAACGTCGAGCTTCCTTCCGGAAGCCGGGTGGAGACGACCGCGGAGCTGGCCGAAGAGGTCGAGCAAATCCTGTTGCGCGAGGTCCCCGAGATCGACCACATGTTGGTGGAGGTCGGCGGCGGCGGTTGGCGTGAATCCGTGACGCACAAGGCGGAGTTTCGGCTCATGCTCGTTCCTCAAAAGGATCGCTCCCGCTCCAGCATGGAGATCGCGAGCTCGCTCCGTCCCAAGCTGACGCTTCGGCCCGGGCTGCGGGTGTTCGCGCGGGCAGGGGGTGGAAACTTCCTGATGCGCCGGCTCGCGGGCGGGGGTGACGATCGAATCGCTATCGAGATTCGAGGCCACGACATGCAAACCGCGGGCGAGATCGCCCTCGCGGTGCAAGATGTCGTCGCCGCGGTCGACGGCGTCACTGACGCGCAGGTCAGCCGCCGCGAAGGGATGCCCGAGATGGTGGTTCGAGTCGATCGTGACAAAGCCGCCAGCATGGGGTTGAACGTCACGGACCTCGCTGACTCTCTTCGGACGACGGTAGGTGGCCGGATAGCTTCCATGTTTCGTCAATCGGGAAACGAGTACAACATTCTCGTGCGGCTCCAAGCCGAAGATCGGTTGAGCATGGAATCCGTCGAACGGATCCCGATCTACACGCCGATAGGCACGACGGTCGACGCTTCCACCTTGCTCCACATGGAGCGCCGTGAAGGGCCTGTCAGCATCGAGCGCAAGAACCAGGAACGGATCGTTCGAGTTACCGCGAACTTCGACGGCCGAGACTTGGGCAGCATCATGACCGACATCGAAGCGGGTCTTCGAAGCCTTCCTCTCCCTCCGGAGTTCACGGTGCTGTTCGGCGGCGAGTACGAGGAGCAGCAAAAAGCGTTTCGCGGTCTCATGTTTTGCTTGATCCTCGCGGTGCTGCTCGTTTACATGGTGATGGCCGCGCAGTTCGAATCGTTCAAAGACCCGCTGATCATCTTGTTCTCCATTCCGCTCGCGACCGTGGGGGTCGTCCTGATCCTTTTCGTGACGAAGACGACGTTCAACATCCAAGCCTTCATCGGCGCGATCATGCTCGCCGGCATCGTGGTCAATAACGCCATCGTGCTCGTGGACTACACGAACCTGTTGAGACGGCGCGACGGCCTGCCTTTACTGCAGGCGGTGGAGCTTGCCGGACGCCGTCGGCTA
>JAJCXL010000171.1 GCA_029263435.1 Acidobacteriota bacterium
AGGGGGCGGTGCTCATTGGCGAGCGCCGCCCTCTCTTTGTCGAGGCCCATCTTTTCCGATGAGTAGAATCGAAGAGCTGGAAAAACGACTCGAAGCCGATCCCAACTCGAGGATCTTCGTTCAGCTCGCCGAGGCTTATCGTAAAGAAGGCCTTCTCGAAAACGCTATCGAAGTCTGCGAGGCCGGCCTGGCCAAGCATCCCCAATATCCTTCGGCCCGGGTCGCGCTCGGACGAGCGCTGCTGGAGGCCGAAACTTTCGAGCGCGCTCGCGAGGAGTTCGAAGCGGTTCTCGAGCAGGTTCCCGACAATATTCTCGCGAACAAGTTCCTCGGCGACACTTACCATCGGCTCGGGCGCTACGACGACGCGATCCAAAAGTACGAGATCGCGCAGACCTTTTCTCCGGAAGACTCGGAGCTGGGTTTACGCATCGCTGCGGTGCGTGAGGACATGACCGGCGTTGACGACGAGACCCTAGTCGATGATGCGCTCCCTCCGGCACCGGATGCGGGGACGGCGAACGACCCGCAAGCCGCCGGGCCTTTCGTCGCGGACGCACCTGACGGCGCCGTCGGGGCCGCGAGTGATGACAGCTGGGCTGCACCGCCAAGCGATATCGTGGACTCGGAAGGTTTCTTCGCGGGCGACGTGGAGCCCGGGGACCAGCCCCCGAGCCACGTGGAAGAAGACCTCGCGCCGATCCCGTTGGTGGAGGTAGCCGAACCTATGGTGCTGGAAGACCGCGCCTACGTGCCTCCGGAGCCGGTCGTTGCCGAGCCGGAAGAGCCGGCCGCGCCAGACGTCACCGACGCGCTCCCTATCGAACCGATTCCGATGGAACCGATTCCGATGGAGCCCATCCTGGCGGAGCCCATTCCGACGGAAACGGCGAGCGCCGAGCCTATCGTCGTGTCGCCGCCGCAGGAACCCCCCGTGGTCGAGCAAGCGGCGCTCGAGCCGGAATGGGTGACGCCTGACGCGGCGTTTCCCCCCGATCTCGAGCCTGAGCCCGAGCCAATGGTCGCTTCGCCGGAACCGCAGGCGGAAGCCGGCGAGGCGGGAGAGATCGAAACCCCGACGGTCGCTGAGCTCTATGCCGAGCAGGGTCATTTGGACAAAGCGATCGACGTCTACAAGAACCTTCTTGCACGAGAGCCTGGGCGGGCACAATACTTGGACCGTCTACAAGAGCTAGAAATGCAGAGAGCAGCGCCAAAAACGCCCGAACCCGCCTCCGGCACGCCTGCCGCGGATCCGAGCACGAAGGTTGTATCGAGCCAAGACGCGGTCGACACCCTTCAGAAGTGGCTGGACGCTATCCAACAATCGCGGAGGGCGTAGTTGATTTTTTCTGAGGTCCTAGAAGACACGACATCGAAGATCGACGGATGTTTCGGGCTGTTGGTCATGGGGATGGACGGTATTCCTATCGACAAGCACATCCCGCCGACCCCGTCCGGCTCGACCGCGCCCAACTTCGACTTGCTGGCGACCGAATGCACGACCCTCCTCCGCTCGACTCGATTGGCGGCGGAGTCCGTCGGTGCGGGAGCGCTGCGTGAGCTGATCTTCATGGCGGACGAGATCGTCGTGCTCTCGGTGGCGATTACGGAGGACTACCTCGTTTTCGGCGCGATCCGCAGCGGTACGAACTACGGCAAAGCTCGGTTTCTGATGAAGCGAGCCGCCTTGGCGTTGGAAAAAGAGTTTCTCTAGTTACGCCGTGAGGGTGCCGGCGGCTTTTCTGTCCGCCGAGTTGTCTCGAAGGCCTTCGATCCGCCAGTCCCCGTTTCGCCACAGCGTTCGCTTGTGCTACATTGCCGCCTTTCCGTGGAGAAGGACGCATCGTGAATTTGTCGGAACTGAAGGAGCTCTTCGATCTCATCACTGAGCGCAACATCACTGAGTTCGAGCTCGAGCGGGACGGGGTCAAGGTGAAGGTCAAAAAAGGCGTTGTCACCGTAAACGGCGCCGAAACCCTCGTGGAGAACGCACCCGTTGCTCGAGCGGAGCCCGAAGCCTCTGCCGCCGTTGCCGGAGTGCCCGAGCCGGCTCCTCTCGCGGCTCCGGCAAGCGCGACCCTCGACGAAGGACTCACCGTCGTCAAGTCACCCATGGTGGGTACGTTTTATCGGCAATCCGCCCCCGGCGCGGAGCCTTTTGCGGCCATCGGTGACCGCATCAAGAAGGGCCAAGTCCTTTGCATCATCGAGGCGATGAAGCTCATGAACGAGATCGAGTCGGAGCTCCAGGGAGAGCTCGTCGAGGTCTTTGTCGAAGATGGTCAGCCGGTTGGATTCGGTGAGCGCCTTTTTGCGATCCGAGAGAGTTGACGTCGTCAGCCCGGCGCCCACCGAAAGCTCTGGACGTCCCCGCGAAATGTTTCAAAAAGTCCTGATCGCGAACCGGGGTGAAATCGCCCTCCGGATTATCTCGGCGTGCCAGGAAATGGGCATTCGCACGGTGGCGGTGTACTCCGAAGCCGACCGCGACTCGTTGCACGTGCGATTCGCGGATGAAGAAGTCTGTATCGGCCCCGCCAAGAGCGCGGAAAGCTACCTGCACATCCCGGCCTTGATCTCCGCCGCGGAGATTACCGGTGCGGATGCGGTGCACCCCGGCTACGGTTTTCTTGCGGAGAATGCACATTTCGCCGAGGTCTTGAACGCTTGCAAGGTCCGTTTCATCGGACCGTCACCCCGAGCGATACGTCTGATGGGTGACAAAGCGCTGGCGCGGACCACCATGACCGAGGCGGGGGTGCCGGTGCTTCCGGGCTCGGATGGCGCGGTCGAAGACGCCGAGCGGGCCGAGGACATCACGAAAGCGATTGGATTTCCGGTCATTCTCAAAGCGGCGGCTGGCGGGGGCGGCAAGGGTATGCGCGTCGTCGACCGTATCGAGGATCTCGCGAGCTCTTTCGTGGCGGCCCAGACCGAAGCCGAGGCGGCGTTCGGCTCGAGCGAGATTTATGTCGAGAAGTATCTGCCGAAACCGCGGCACATCGAGATTCAGTTGATGGCCGATGCCCTTGGAAACACCGTCTATCTCGGTGAGCGCGAATGTTCGATCCAGCGACGCCATCAGAAGCTGCTGGAAGAAGCGCCTTCGCCGACGGTGGACGATGCCCTGAGAAAGAAGATGGGCGAGGTCGCGGTGAAAGCAGCGCGGGCGGTGGATTACGAGGGCGCCGGCACGGTGGAGTTCCTCCTCGACGAAAATGGCAAGTTCTACTTCATGGAGATGAACACTCGAATCCAAGTAGAGCATCCGGTCACGGAGATGGTGACCGGGATGGATCTGGTGAAGGACCAGATTCGAGTCGCGACGGGAGAACCGTTGGGCTACGCTCAGGAAGACATAGTTATTCGAGGCGCAAGCATCGAATGTCGGATCAATGCTGAGGATCCGGTCTCGTTCTTGCCGTCTCCCGGCACCATTCGCTCGTTTCATATTCCGGGAGGTCCCGGTGTTCGGGTCGATACCGCGGCCCATGCGGAATGCGTCGTGCACCCCTATTACGACTCCCTCATTGCCAAGCTCGTGGTTCACGGCAGGGATCGTGCGGAAGCTATCGCGCGCATGCGCCGATGCTTGCGTCTCACGGTGATCGAAGGCGTGAAGACGACGATCCCGCTGCATTTGAGAATTCTCGATGACCCCGAATTTCGCGCCGGGCGCTACGATACGCGTTTCCTCGAGCGTCTTGACTGACGGCCTGAAGCTGTCGGCGCTCTATCCGATCCTCGACGACGGCTTCGAAACGAAGAGGTCGTTGCCCACCTCGGTTGCGGCATTCGCCCGAGCCGGCTGTCGGTTGGTGCAGCTCCGGGCCAAGACGCTGACGACTCGCGAGCTCATGGAGTGGGCGCAAATCTGCGTTCAGGAAGCTAGGCGCCACCAGATGACGATCCTGATCAACGACCGCGCCGATGTCGCGCTCTTGTCGGGTGCGGACGGGGTCCACCTCGGACAAGACGATCTTTCGGTAGAATCGGCACGACGAGTCTTGGGTGACGAGGCCATCGTTGGATTGTCGACGCACACGCTCGACCAGGCGCGGCTTGCGTCGCGTGAGAACGTAGACTACGTCGCGATAGGCCCGGTGTTCGACACGCGGACGAAAGTCGGAGCCTTCCCCGCGGTCGGCGTCGAAGGTGTCGCGAGAGTGAAGTCGATCGTGGGTAAACCGCTGGTGGCCATTGGAGGCTTGACGTTGTCGAGCGCGCCCGACGTTCTTGGCGCGGGAGCCGATGGGCTTGCGGTCATCTCTGCGCTCTACAGCGAAGGTAAGGAAGGTCCGGACTTGGAACGCCTCGCGACGCGTTGGCTTCGGGCCGGTCAGACTCGAACGGACCGTTCATGAGTTTCGGAAGAGCAAAACAAGCAAAGGAGCGAATGTGACAGCAAAGGTGTTGGATGGTAAGCGGGTCGCCCAGGAGATTCGTGACGAGGTCAAGGAGAAAGCGGCGGTCTTAGCGAAGGAAGGTATCGTTCCGGGCCTCGCTGCGGTTTTGGTAGGTGACGATCCCGCTTCCCAGCTCTACGTGCGCAGCAAGACTAAGGCTTGTGACGAGGCCGGATTGTTCTCGGAGGCGATCGTGATGCCGCCCGATACGAGTCGAGAGGATCTTGGAAAAAAGCTCGACGAGCTCAACGAGCGCGATGACATCGATGGGATCTTGCTCCAGCTCCCCCTGCCCGGTCACTTGGACTCAGTGGAGTTTCTCGATCGGATCCGCCCTGACAAAGACGTCGACGCGTTCCACCCCGTTAGCGTCGGAAAGCTCGTGCAAAAACGACCGGGCCCTCGCCCCTGTACTCCGGCCGGGGTCATGGAGCTTCTCCGGCGAGAGAAGATCGACGTATCCGGTAAGAACGCGGTTGTAGTGGGCCGTAGCGACATCGTCGGCAAACCGATGGCCATGCTCCTCACTCACGCGAATGCGACCGTCACGGTGTGTCACTCACGCACCAAGGATTTGCCGGCGGTCACCCGAGAGGCCGAGATCCTGGTCGCTGCGATGGGGAGACCCGCGATCATTCGCAAAGAGTTTATCGGCCCTGGCGCGGTCGTCGTTGACGTGGGAATGAACCGCGCGGAGACGGTCGAGCAGGTCAAAGACTTCTTCGGTGACGACGCAAAGCGCATGGCCGCGTTCGAGAAACGCGGCTCCGTTCTCGTCGGTGACGTACATCCGAAGGATGCGTGGGAGACGGCTGGTGCGTTTACCCCCGTGCCCGGCGGCGTCGGTCCCTTGACGATTGCGATGCTGCTGTCCAATACGCTCGATCTCGCGAAAATGCGTCGGAGCTAGGGGCTCTGTGCTCAAAGTCGGGTTGACCGGCGGCATCGCGTGCGGGAAGTCCGTCATCCGCGCGAGGTTCGCGAGCCGTGGGGCCGCGACGCTCGATGCGGACAGCGTCGTGCACGATCTGTTTCGCAACGATGACGAGCTCCTTCGGGAGCTCTCGCGTTGTTTCGGCGCCGCGATCCTGGACTCGGATGGTAGCGTCAATCGCAAAGCGCTCGGGGCGATCGTTTTCGGCGACCCGTCGAAGCGGGCAGAGCTCGAGTCGATCGTTCATCCGCGGGTGTTCGCGGCCATCCGCGGCTTCTTGCGCACGGCTTCGACGAGCGAAGCGCTTGCCGTCGTCGACGCCGCCTTGATGATAGAGACCGGTTCCTACGAGCTCTATGACCGGATCGTGGTGGCTTCGTGCTCTGGCGAGCTGCAACGCGAACGCCTCATGGCACGCGACGGCTTGTCGACCGAACAAGCGGAGAGCCGCATCGCGGCGCAAATGCCACTCGAAGAAAAGCGTTTGCTCGCGGACTACATCATCGATACGTCGGGGACCCTCCAGCAGACCGTGGAGCGGAGCGATATCGTCTTGGCGGCGCTCCAGCGGGAGGCGACAGAGGGTGGTCTCGACGCTTGAGTGAGGCCGTCGGTCAATTGTGGTCGACGGTCTCGACCCGCTCTTCGACGAAGGTGTCCCACTCCTGGCAATGCGGACACCGCCACAGGATTCCGTTCGTGCGATAGTTGCAGCTCATACACACATAGGGATCGATGAAATAGGCCGAATCCGCGACCTCGTCGAGATAAGTTTGAATCCTCTCGACCTCACCGCCGGCCTCGACGAGTGCGTGCCACACTTCTAGATGGACGGCGAGCGCATGAGGATTGTGATGCACCGCCTCCATCAATAGCTCGAATGCGGCGGCCGGATCCTTTTGGGCACGTTTCATCCGCGCCAGTGCAAGCCGCGCGCGCCAGTCCTTCTCGTCGACCTCGATGACACCACGGTAGAACTCCTCCATCTTCTCGAGACGGTCGCCGTCCTCACGGGCCGCGTGGAGCCGGTCGAAAACGAGATGGGCGAAGCGTGGATTATCCTTGGCGTAGCTGAGCCACTGCGTCTCCGCGTCTTGAAGGCGGCCTTGCTGAAGGCGTAGGTCTCCTAGATGGAGATGGGGCGGAGCCAGCCGGCTCTGAATCCGAATCGCCTCTTCGAAGGCTTTCGCAGCTTTGGCGTCATTGCCTGCCGCAACGGAGGCTAGCCCGACGCGGTCGTGTAGGAACGCCTCCAAAGAAGGGTTGCTCTCTCCGGTGACGTCCGAGAGGCGGGCGAGGGTGTCGAGAGCTTCCCTCCAGTCCTGCTCCTCTTCTTGAATCTTGATCAAGCTCGACAAGGCGTAGGCATTCTTCGGCTCGAGCGCGAGGACCTCGCGCAACGTATCGAGCGCGCGGTTTCGGAATCCGGCCCGCTTGAAATCCATGCCCAAGCACAGCAGGGCGTGCGCGCGTTCGTCTTTCGACAATCCGGGCCGATGGAGCACGCCTTGATGAATCTGAATGGCCCGCTCGATTTGTCCTTTCTCACGTAGGAGGTTACCCAAGATGAGATAAATGGCGACCGCGTCGGTGTTCTTTCGGGCGGCCATCGTGAGCTCGGTCACCGCGCGATCGATCTGTCGCGACGCGAGTAGGTCGAGTCCGAGGATGTAGTGCATGGAGTCGGCGCCGTCACTTTGCTGCTCGGGCAGACCACGACCTTTGGCGAAGCGCCAGAGCCGGTCGATAGCGATGCCCGCCACGAAAGCGACGAGGATCACGAGGAGAGTCTGCTCCCCGCTGTCCATCGTTTCAGCTTCCGGGGGGGACGGCGCTTGGCTCGGAGGAGGCGGACGGGTGCGGATCCGACACGTCGGTCAAAGGCAGCTTGCGCAGCTCCGCGATCTCGTCCTGGAGATGCTCTTTCTTGCGACGAAGCTCTCTGAGCTGGCGACGCAGCCGAAACTGATTCGGGAGGGACAACACGACCGCGAGCAGGAACCCGGTGACGATGGCTCCGACGAGAACCGCCGACAACGAGGTCGGAACGGTGCAGTAGCTGTCTTTGAACAGACAGATCACCACGGTCTGCTCGAAGTTGGACCATAAGAACGTGGCCAGCGCCCCTCCCACGAGAAGAACGACAACCGATCGAAAGATACCCACGGCCTACCTCAAGTAATCCGCGATCAGCGCATCGAGCTTGCCTTGCGCAGACAAGATGACCTCGACGAGCTCTCGCACGGCGCCGTAGCCGCCATTGGCTCGGGCTACATAGTCTACACGGGAACGCACGTCCACGGGAGCATCAGCCACGGTGGCGGACAAGCCTGCTCTCTTGAGAATCACCAGGTCGGGTAGGTCGTCGCCCATGTAGGCTACCTCATCGGCCGCGAGCGATTCTTGCTCGAGGGCCTCATCGAGGGCGTGGAGCTTGTCGGAAACACCTAGCCGGACGAAATGCATCGAGAGCTCGCGCGCCCTAGAGGCGACAATCGCCGAGGAGCGGCCCGAGATCAGGCCTGTCTTCAATCCGGCTTTTCGAGCGAGGACGAGCCCGATGCCGTCTCGGGAATGGAACCGCTTCGCCTCTCGCTCGCCGTCGGGAACGAAAGTGCCGTCGGTGAGGACGCCGTCGACATCCAGAAGCAGCATTCGGATCTTACGGGCTTTTGAGCTCAGCTCGTTCACGAATACGCTCGAAGCACTTCGTTCGGTCGTCGAACCGAAAGCACTAAAAAAATTCCTTGAGGCGCCACAGATCGTGAAGATGGACCACCCCTTC
>JAJCXL010000172.1 GCA_029263435.1 Acidobacteriota bacterium
CTAGAGGAGGTGCTGCTTGGCATCGATTGACGGACTCACCGGCGCGGTGGTGACCATCGCCCGGCGCGAGCTCGCCGAGCGTCTCCGAAGCCGATGGATCTGGACGGTGAGTCTGCTGTTGCTAGCCACCGCGCTCGCACTGGGTTTTCTCGGGGCAGCGCCCGTTGGCGTCGTCGGTGCGTCGAGCGGAGGCGCCGTGCTGGCGAGCGTCGTGAACTTGGCGGTCTATCTCGTGCCGCTACTCGCTCTGGTCATGGGAGCCGGGGTGATCATCGACGACAAGAGACATGGTCAGCTCGACCTGATGCTCGCCTATCCGATCTCACCGGCCGAGTATTTCTTGGGCACGTTCATCGGCTACTTGCTGGCGCTCGGGCTCGCGCTCGCGACGAGCTTCATTCCGGCAGGTATCGTCCTGAGCAGAACGTCCGGAGTCGACCTCCTCCAGTATGCGGGAATCCTCGGACCGGTTTTCGGGCTGGGAGCGAGTTTTCTAGCTTTGTCTTTTCTCATCTCGATCCTCTCGAGAGACTCCGCGCGCTCAATGGCGTCTTCGGTGCTGGTTTGGGTCCTCGCCGTCCTCGTCTTCGATCTCGTGCTCGTGGGCGCGCTCGTCGGTCTCGGCAACCGCCTGCCGGAACCATGGTTCGGGGCGGCATTGCTGCTCAATCCCGCCGACGTCTTCCGACTCATCGCTTTTTCTCTCGCTGGCGATGCCGCGTCCCCCCTGGGGCTTTCGACAGTAGCACCGCCGTTTTCCGCCACGACGCTCGGCGGCGTGTTAGCACTTTGGGCCATCGTGCCTCTGATGCTGGCGCACTGGCTCTTCCAGAAGCGTCTGGCCACGGATACGCTGATATGAACCTATTCTCCGCGAACAGATCCCTGCTCCTCTCGGCGTTGCTCACCACGGGCGTCGCGGGCTGTCAGGAGCCCGGCCCGCCCGTGCTAGAAGGCCAAGTCGAGACCCACGGAGGTCCGATCGTCGTTTTTCTCAACGGCGTGACCGGAGACACCGCCGGCATGGACACCGTCATCACGCACCAACCGGGAGGCGCGTTCGAGCCAGCCGTCAGTATCGGCTTCGTCGGTGGGGACTTCGTGCTCCGAAACGACGACGACCGACTGCACACGACCCACCTCTATCTCCACCTCGCCTATCAGAAGGAGCTCTCCGACCGGCCGATCGAAAACGGTGCGACGCTCTACAACATCGCGTTTCCGACCAAGGGAATGGAAGTACGTCGTCCCATCAAGAGATATCACCAGCTCGACGAGGCCACCGGAGCGATCGACGTCCGCTGTAACCCTCACCCCGGTGAGCGTGCCACTGTCCTCATCTTCGACCACCCTTACGCGGCCATCGCGAGCGCCGACGGAAGCTTCTCGCTGCCGAACGTTCCCGCAGGCAAACACGACCTATGGGTCTGGCGTGACGGGAAAGCACGACTGTGGAAACAGGTGGACGTCCTGGCCCAAGGGCCCACTCGGGTCGCGATGGATGGTGAAAGCTGAGATGCTAATCGCACTGCTCGTGGCCGCGATCGTCGCGCCGTCGACAGCGGACGAGAAACATGTGTTTCCCAGCTTCAGGGTCGACAACTTCGCCGGTCGAGAGCTCACCGAGGCCGTCTTCGAAGGAAAAACCACCATCGTCGTCCCCACCTTCGCCAAATGCGTCATCGCGTGTCCGTTGGTGACCCTTCTCCTGCGCGACCTCGATGAGAGCCTCGGCTCTCCAGAGAACCTTCAGTTCCTCCACCTATCCGTGAACCCGCAATGGGATACGGAGGAAGAGATCCGCTCACACTTCGACGAGCACGACATCGACCCCACCCGCGACCCGAGGTGGCTTTTCGCGAACGGCCCACCCGAGCCCCTCGGTCGCCTGCTCGATGAGATGGGCGTAAAAGTCACCTATGAACCGGTGTTGGAGGGGGTCATCACCGAGCACACGCTACTCGTCCTCGTGGTGGGCCCGCAGGGAGAGATCCTCGGTGAGTTCGACAACTATTTTTGGGATGACAAGGAGATGCGTCATGCGCTTCGATTCGCGACCAACGCTCAGCCGTAGACAGTTCGTTCGCACTGCCGGACTCGGGGGCGCGTTCGCCGCCGCGACCGGCTGGCCCGGATTCTCACGGGCTTCCGACAACGACCCCGCGCGGTTGCGGTTGATGGAATTCGATGTCAGCTACCGAACCCGGATCATGAAGCTTCCGAGCGACGGGAAGAAGGTCGATATCTGGATTCCGGTCCCGCCGAACGACGAGGCCCAAACCATATCGAAGCTCGAGATCGTCTCTCCCGTGCCCTACACGCTGAAGGAAGGAAGCCGTTTCGGCACCAAGATGGTCCACGTGACGACCGGAACGAAGCGCGACAGCTTCGACATCGAGCTGCGTTACCACGTGGCGCGCCGACGGGCGGGCATCCGGCCGGAAGCGCTCGACGAGACCTCGAAACAAGAATATTTGAAGCTAACGGACAAAGTGCGCGTGACGCCGGACGTGGCTGTCTTCGCGCAACAGGCCGCGGCCGACGCGACCGAGCCCTATGAGATCGGCCACCGGGTGTTCGACGCTATTCGAGAGACGCTTTATTACGACAAGACGATCCCCGGATGCGGCACCGGCGATACTCAATGGATCATGACCTATCGGCGCGGCAAGTGTGACGACTACCACGCGTTGATGATGGCGGTTCTGATCTCGAGAGGTGTTCCGGTGCGGTGGGAGCAGGGCTTCCCCCTTCCGTTTCCCGAAGGAGGCGAGAAAGTGGAGGGCGAGCTCGAAGGAGATTGCACCGGCTCCCATTGCTGGCTCAGCTTCCACTCACCCGACCATGGCTGGGTGCCGGTCGACGTTTCGGAGGCGGATAAAGGCTTCGCGAACAGTGACTATTTCTTCGGACACCTTCCACCGAACCGGTTCCAAGTCTCCGTCGGTCGCGCGGTGACGTTGAATCCGCCGCAGGGAGGAGATCCGCTCTCGACGTTCGCGTTCGCCTACGCGGAGGCGGACGGCATCCCTCTGATCTACCTCGCCAACTACGAGAACATCATCAAGTATGACGTGACTCGGGTGGAGATGGATTGAGAATGAGCGAGTGAACGGTATGCATGCCAGAACGCTTCTACTCGTCTCGCTCTTTTTCGCGGCCTCCGCGATGGGAGCCAACGCCTCCGACCACGCAGAGGTGGGAGAAGCGCCTCCGCTCTTCGCACTCCCCGATGAGCACGGGACCGTGCACGCACTGGAAGACTTCATCGGTCGGCCGACGATTCTCTACTTCACGCATAACATGTGTCACTACTGCACCCAAATCATCGCTTTTCTCAAACGCGCCCATCAAACGTTCGGCGACTCGGATCTCGCGATCCTGACGTTGAACGTCTGGGCGAGCGATGGGATATTTATTCGCCGTTACAAAGAAGCGCTCGGGTTACCTTTCACGATGCTCGCAGGTAAAGACCCGGATCTTCTTCGTGCCTATGAAGTGAACTACGTACCGATCATCGTCTTCATCGGGCGCGATGGCAAAATCCACTCCATCTACCATCACTACGTGCTCCAAAAGGATTTCGAGAAGACGACAGAAGAGATCGTTGCCCGGTGACGGTATTCACCGTCACCTCGTTTCTATAGCCGAGGGAGGACGTTGGTCTGCTCGAGCAGCGAGTCACTGTCGTCGACCTCGAAGACGGATTTATCTATCAGCGCAAAGACCTGGGTCATCGCCTTGAGGTCGGTCATCTCCGTGCCTTCGAGAACGGCGGCGAGCGAGCCGTGCCGGATCACCGCCTGGAAGACTTCGAGCTCGACAGGGTTGAAATCGCAAATGCGGACGTTGCTCCCTTCGCGTAAGCGAAGCGTCGCGTCGGCCGGCGGCAATTTCGGGATCAACAGGTCGAGATCGGCGGCCTGTTGCTCGCCCTCCGCGACAAGAGTTTCCACCGGCGAAGACATGACGCGCGACACCGGTTCGTCGGGTGGAAGTGGATCGGTCGAGAAGGCTCCCCGACCCCAGCAGAAAGCTCGATAGAGCGCTTTTTCTCCTTGGGGGCCGCCACTTTCATGCTGTGCCGAGAACACGTAGCCCTCATGAATATGGACGAGCACGCAATCGCCTCTTCCGCTGTCGAGACGCATCCGAACCGAAACGCGGTGCCGACACAGACCGAGAAGTACCTCTTTCAGCGTCGGTCCCATGTGATCCGAGCCTTCACGCCGAAACGTTCCATGCGTGGTTGGGGCGAGGTCCACCGCTTCAGTGATGTCGTCCCCGCCTTCCAGTCGAACGGTAATCTCGTGGCTTCCGATTCGAATCCGGTCCCCATGCGCGAGGCCTCGTCTCTTGACGCGGTCCTCGTTCACGAAGGAGCCGTTGGTGCTGCCGAGATCGTGGATCACGAGTGCGTCGTCTTCCACGAGGATCTCCGCGTGGTAGTTCGACACGTTTCTCGAGTTGAAGGTGAGGTCATTCGACTCGTGCCGCCCCAGAGAGATCCTGAACGTCTCCATCAAGTCGAAGCCGAAAACTTTTCGCTCGGTAGCGAGCAGCACGACGCCAGGCTCCGCTGCCACGATCGGCATCGCGATCTCAAGCTTGCTGTCTACTTCCACTGTGCCCCCCCGAGTCGTTGGCGGTTTAGACCTTGAGTTTACAAAGCAAGCTTGATGCCACCGACATCGAGATTCGACGACATGAATAAACGCCTACCCGTCAATGAGTTATATGATTCGTCGAGGAAGGGGACGGATGGTGAGGCGTAGGGAGACGCCTACGAACTTGCCCCAAACCGGGACACTCGTGTCCTCGTGATAGGATGCTTGATCCGATGTACACTTTCGTGAGAGACCATGTCTGAGATCTTGTACGTGCGTCATGGACGCCTGCACTACTTCGTCCGTGAAGTACTCAAACGCTCGAGACTCCCCCAGGCGCACGCGTCCAAGGTCGGCGACGCGCTGGTCTCGGCCGACCTCGCCGGATTCGAAGGCGAAGGGGTCCGCCGCCTCCCTTATTTCGCGAATCGGATCAGCACCGGACTCATCAATCCAAGCGCGGATGTCCGCGTCGCGCACCAAGAAGAGGCGACGGCCACCATCGACGGCGACAACGCTATGGGCCACGTCGTGGCGTCCCGTTCGATGGAGACCGCGATAGGGATCGCAAAAACGTTCGGGGTCTCCGCGGTGAGCGCACGCAACAGCAATGATTTCGGGATGGCGAGCTACTACGCACGCTACGCTCTCGAAGAGCAGATGGTGGGCATCGTGATCTCCAACTCAACGCCCGCGATGGTTCCGACCTATGGGGCCTCGGCCCTCGTAGGCTCGAATCCGATCGCTATCGCCATCCCGGCAGCGGAAGGCGCCCCACCTTTCGTGCTCGATATCGCGACGACCGCGACCTCGCGACACCACCTGGAAGAGGCGGCTCGCAGAGGCCAGCCGATCCCTCCGGGGCTCGCGCTCGATGCCTCCGGCGAGCCGACCACCGATCCTAAAGTCGCCCTCGAGCGCCTCGGTCTATTACCCCTTGGAGGCCAACCCGAGACCGGCTCCCACAAGGGGTTCGGACTCGCTTTGGCGTTCGAGATCTTGAGCGGCATCTTGTCGGGCGCAACCACCGGCCCAGTGACCGCGGCGGCCACCGACAATCGACGAGACGTGGCAGCGCTCGGGCACTTGGTCATTGCGATTCGATTGCGTGCGTTCGGCCCTTGGATCAAGTTCCGAAACGCAATCAAGCAAATGATGGATGCGCTCAAGGGCGCCAAAGCCAAAGGGGCGCCGCAGATCTATTACCCGGGTGAGGCTGAGTTCGAGATAGAGCAAGAGCGGCGCGCGAGCGGCATCCCGCTCGACCCGCAAACCGCTGCGGAGCTCGAGGGCCTCTCCCGCCGCCTCGACATCCACGACGCGTGGGAGCACCTCGTCGAAGGCCGCAAGTAACGCCGGGTCGTTCTTATCGGTGCACGAAAGCCGCTTTGGAGCGGGGGCCGTGCTCGAGAAAATTGTCGACGCCTATGCGCATGTCTTCCAGCGCACACACTTCGCCGAAGCATTTGGACTCGAATCGGAGACCCTCCGAGAGCGTCATCCGCGCGCCTTCCAGAATCGCTTTTTGGAGCACCCGGTCGACAGCGTTCGACAGGTGTCCGAGATCGACCTCGGGTAAAGACTCGGGGACGTCGAGCGGCTCGACGGGAATAGGCTCGAGCATCGCTCGACCGAAGGACGCGTCTCGCGCCAAATCCACGGCCGCCGCGGTGACGTCACCTTCGACCTCACCGCGAATGAGACCGAGCTCCAGAGCTTGTGCGCTCGAGATCGGGCGCCCCGTCCGAAGCAAGCCCCACGCTTTGTCGATCCCAATGAGCCGTGGCAGTCGCTGCGTGGCACCGGCCCCGGGGATGATGCCGAGATTCGGCTCCGGTTGAGCCGCCAACGGCCGCAACCCTTTGCGCGCGACGCGTGCGTGGCAAGCCATCCCGAGCTCATTCCCGCCCCCGAAAGCCAGCCCGTTATAAGCACAGATCACCGGTTTGGGGAAAGCCTCGATCGCATCGAGGACCTCGTGGGAGCGCCGAGAGGTTTGCTCGCCTTGCTCGGCCGATTGAATCTTCGCGAGCATCGAAACGTCGGCGCCGGAGACAAAAGCTTTGCGGCCGAAACCGGTCAGAACCACGCCACGGATCGCGTCGTCGTCGCGAATCGATTCGAGATGACGACGGATCTGCTCGAACACCACGTCGTTAAGAGCGTTCAACACCAACGGTCTTCGGATCGTGAGCACCGCGATCTCGCTCTCGTCGCGGCGCAGCACATAAGGGATGTCCCATGGCTCGGCCGAAGCCTCTCTCTCGATGAGCGCATCGCCCACCGGAAAGCTCGGCTCCACCTCACGATAAGCACGAACCAGCTGAAGGGATTCGCTCAAGCCCAGCTCGTTCATGAACGCGAATGGAGGTTTCACCACCAGCCCCGCTTCGACGCCGAGCTCGAGATCCGAAACATTGGTAATGCCGCTCGAGAGAACTTCGTTCACGAGCCCGAAATAGGCGCCTCTCATCCTGCGCTCGATCACGACGGCGCGCTCCGAGGCGATCTCGACGCGCTCGCCTCTCGCGGGGACTTCCCATCGGGCACCGGACGCTACGGCCTCTTTCAGGCTGGCAGGCGTCCGAAACCAGGCATGAACCCGCTCGTGAGCCTCGTCGAGGCCGTGGGCCGTAATCGGATTACCGCCGGTCAAGTTCATCGCGGTGAAGGGGCCGACCCCGAGCCCTAGGCTCTTTCGAGCGACCCAGTCCACCTCTTTCGTCGAGCCCAAACCTTCTTCCACCGCCAAAGCCGCGGCTTGAAAGAGTCCCTCGAAGATCGGATCGATCGCGTATCCATAGCGACTCGCGACCCGAATGGGGATCTTGCCTATCGACTCGTAAAACGAGAGTAACCACCGAACGAGCCGGTCATCCGTCGCGGCGGCCGGCACCACTTCGACGAGAGGATTTCGCTCGGCCGGAAAAAAATAGTGAATGACGAGACACTGGGAGGGCGCTTTCGCGTTCGCGAAAATCCGCTCCGGCTCGAGATGTGACGAGTTGGAGGCGAGCACGGCGTCGTCGGAGCGAAGCTCTTCTAGCTGCGCGAAGATCCGACGTTTCAGCTCGAGGTCTTCGGTGGCAGCCTCGATCACGAAATCCACCCCGGCGAGAGCGTCATAATCCGTCGTGAACGTGACATTCGACTTCATCGCCTCCGCCTGTTCGTGACGGAAGGCTTTCGTCTCGACCCCTTTGTCGATCTTCTGATGAAGTTTCGCGCGACCGGCTTCGAGCGCGGCGGACGCGATATCCACGACCACGATCGGCACGCCGTGAGGCGCTAGGGTCTTCGTCATGTGTAAAGCGATGTCGGGCCCGATCTGGCCGGAGCCAACCACCCCTAATTTTCTCACCACCCGCGATCCAAGCTCGTAGGCCACCCTGACTCAGCTCCTTTCTAAATATTGGGGGAAACGATCGAGCACCTGCCACAACGCATCGATGTCTTCCTGCAAGTTGTAGTAATGAAAGCTGACCCTCAATCCGGCACCGCGAGCAGAGACGATGATGCCTTCGGAGGCCAACGCTTCCACCAGCTCATCCGCCTGCGTACAGCCGAGGACGACGAGAGGACCACGACGCTCCGACACATCCGGCGTGAGCACCCGAACACCTCGCTCGTGCGCGCCCCGAATCAAACCGGAGCTGAGCGTATCGATATGGCGGGCGACGGCATCGATGGACAGCGTTTGGAGAAGCTCGAGCCCCGCGAGCGCGGCATAGAGATTTGGAACCGCCGGAGTGCCGGTCTCGAACCGTCGTGCGGAGGCGTGATGGGTGGCACGCTCGATATCGAAATCGAACGGCCGCTTCTGCGCGAACCACCCGGTCGTGACCGGCTCGAGACTCCGAGCGAGGTCACCTTTCACATATAGGAACCCAACGCCGGACGAACCGAGAAGGTATTTGAGCGTGCCGGTGACGAGAAAATCACAGCCGAGCTTCTTGACGTCGATCACCGAGGTCCCGGTCGATTGATAGTCGTCCACGAGGGAATAGGCGCCGACCTCTCTCGCCTTTCGGACCACTTCGTTCAAGTCTTGCCGGTAGCCATTTCTGAAACATACGTGAGAAACCGGGACCAACGAGACGCGCTCGTCCAAAACCCCCGCATAGCTCTCGGCGGAGAGCGCGCCGGCCTGGGCACGAAGCCTCACGATCTCCGCGCCCCGCTTTTGCTGGGCGAGAAAGTTGTGCGCCATGGTCGGAAACTGAAAATCGTCCACGACGATGCGATGGCGCTCGCCACTGAAGGACAACGCGCTCAAGAGCCCCGCGGTAGCGGTCGACGCACAGTAGCTGACAGCGATCTCGTCACTGTCACAGCCAAGGGTTTGCGCGACCACGGCTCGGGTGCGCTCGAGAAGATCGACCCAGTCCTCCCACGGCGAGCCCAAGCCCCTCCAGGAGTCGAGATAGGCGGCATAGGCGTTCTCGACGTCTGTCGACAACGCTCCTTTGGAGCAGCTGTTGAGAAAAATCTTGCTCCGAAAAATGGGAAACCGTTCGCGAAACCCCGCGGGCGTCGTCATGACGACTCCGGTCGCAGCGGCAACCCCCCGAGATAGGACAGCAATTTCTCGGGAATCGGCGTCGCTCGGAACGCGTCACGGGACACGGTGGCGATGGTGATGTAGCCGTCTACGAGATGGATTCTCTCCGGCAGTCGAAACACGTCGAAGCCAAAAGTGTAACTGGTGCGCCCCAAACGCTTCACCACCATCTCGATCGAAACGAGCTCCGCGAGCCGCGCGGGCGCGCGATAGTTGCAGTGAGCCGCGACCCGGGGCATCCATACATCGAGCTCTTCGAGCATTTGCTCGTAGGAGAGGCCCTGACGCCGGAACCATTCAAGCTCTGCCATCTCGAAATAGCTGAAAAACCGAGGGAAATAGACGATCTTCGCGAGGTCGACATCGGCCCACGGAATTCGGTGCTCGAGCGTAAAGGGTTTCATCAATAAAAAGGCGCCCCGCCTCGAGGACGGGGCGCCCTGGCAAGCACTAATAGTCTATGCGCTCTTGAGATTGTTACGCCATTCCTCGATCTGCTTCGCTGCGACGTCGCGGCCACCGAGGCCGAAAGCAATCGCGGCCGCCACCGCAATGGACCCCAAAGTGAGACCGAAAGCGAGCTCGATGATCTCGTTCGCGATACCCATTTGACGAAGAGCGATCGCGGACGAAAGCACGATGATTCCGATCCGCGCAGCGGTGGCCAGGAGTCCCGCCTGGGCGTTTCCGCTCGCGCGAATGGTGCTGGCCGCGACATTCGACAAGTAGAGGCCGACGCCGAAGACCACGATGCCCAAGGTGAGCTGGCCGGCGAACTCGAGAAGTCCCGCCAAGAGCACCGACAAATTCTCGAAGCCCAAGAGCCCGGCCGCCTCGATCGAGGCGAACAACATGATGACGACGAGGAGTAGCGCTCCGGCGAGCTCCGACGGACGCTTGGCTCCCTCCGACTTCGCGACCGTCAAGCCGAGCTTGTCGAGCACGGAGTCGAACCCGGCTCCTCCGAGCACGCCCGCGAGAAGCTGAGACACCAAACGCCCGATGAAGAACGCGAGGGCCAGGAGCATGCCCGCGGCAAACATTCTCGGAATCGCCTCGAGGACTTGCCCGAGCATGTTACTCGCCGGACGAGTGATCGCTTCGAGAGCGAGCGCGTTCAACGAAGACAGAATGACATTGAACAAGATGAAGACATAGATGACGAGCCCCACGAGACCGGACAGCTTCCGAGTACCCAGCGCGGTGCCGAGGCCGACTTTCTCCCCGACTTTGTCGATCCCCACCGCCGCCAGCAAGTTGGTCACGATCCGCTGGACCACACGAGCGATGAGCCATCCGGCGGCCAGAATGACTCCAGCCGCGAGAATGTTAGGGAGGAAGGACAAGAGACGGTCCATCATCGCCTGCACCGGCGAGAGCAAACCGCCCAGCTCGAGAGTGCCTAGAACGAGAGGTAAGAAGAGCAAGAACACGAGCCAGTAGATCGCGTCTCCGAGGGTCCGACTCAGTGCGGGCTCGGTTCCTGATTCGAGACCCGCTTCACCCACGACCCGCTCATCGAGCCGCCATCGATTCGTCGCGATGGTGACCGTCTTCTTGGCGACGGTCGCCACCACCCAGGCGAGAGCGGTGAGAAGAGCCGCTCCCAGAACCTGAGGCACATAGCCGAAGACTTTGTTCAGCAAGGTGAGGATCGGCTCGCTCACCACCGTCAGCTGTAACGTGTTGAAGAACAACACGACAGCAAACATCATCAATATGTAATAGACGACTTTCCCGACCCAAGACTCGACTTCGAACTTGGCCCCCTTTTCACCGCCCAAGACCCAAGACGCGAGTTTGTTGTCGAGAGTCGTGCTCTCGAGTGCTCTTTTGACGACCCACGCGACGATGCGAGCCACGAGCCAGCCAACGAAGAGAACGACGACGGCGACGAGCACCCGCATGACCTGTGGGCCGAATACTTCGGCGAGTCTGGGCATCATTGATTCCAGAGATCCCATGATGAAATCCTCCTACAAAAAGAGATAGACCGCTTCACGGCCAAAAAAGTCACAGGTGAGTTACTTGCTTGGTGCGGATGGAAGGCAGCAGTATATAGCACGCCATGACAATCCGTTTTGCGCTCGCGCTCGCCGTGTCGTTGAGCTCCTCTAGCGCAGGCGCGGCGGGGCTGGAGCTCAGCGGCACTGTGCTCGACGTTTCGGGGCAAGGCCTGACGGGAGTTTCGCTGACCCTCGTGCACCAAGACAGCGGATGGGTTCGCGAAGCGAGCTCGGGCGCAGCCGGCCACTACCTGCTTTCGGCGATACCGCCCGGTGAGTACACCCTCGAAGCTCGGCTTCAAGGCTACGCGACCTCTCGCTTCGCAGGCCTGCGTTATTTCGCCGACACTAAACCGATATTCAACATCACTTTGCGCCTCAGAGACGTCCAAGAGTCGATGACGTTCACGGGGGAAGCTCCGCTCATCAATGTCAGCCAATCACAAGTTGGCCAATCGGTCGAAGCGCGACAGCTCCATGAGCTCCCTCTCGAGCGTCGCGACTATTTGGAGCTCGTCGGTGCCTCCGGTTCGGCCCACGAGATCCAAGCGTCGCCTCCGGAGAGACGAGCCGGGCTCGGCTCCTCGCAGCTCAGCGTGAACGGGGCAGGTGCGCTATACACGTCCTACGAGCTGGACGGTTTCGACAATACCCGCGACCAGCACGGGGTCGCGATGGTCGACGTCGATATCGAGGCCATCGAGGAGTTTCGCGTTTTGAGCGGGCAGTTCTCCGCGGAGTACGGGGGGAGCCTCGCGGGGATCGTCAGCGCCGCGACGCCGTCCGGAGCGAACGACATCCACGGGAGCGTTTACGGCTATTTTCGGCCCGGCGCTTGGGATGCGAACGACACTCTCACCCAGGACGGCCGCGCGTTGGACCGACAGGAGCTAGGCGTCACCTTGTCCGGCCCGCTGGGAAGCGACCGGACGCAGTTGTTCGCGAGCGCCACCTATCGGAATCAAGACGAGGACGTCATCGTCACCGCGCCTTTCGACGGCGGCCGGTTCCAAGGGGTCTTCGACCTGCCGTCCGACCGAGTGCGGGTTCTCGTCAAACTGTCCCATGCGTTGTCGAGCCGCCACCAGCTCACCCTGCAAGGCCTGTTCGCGGATCAGAGCGCGGTCGACGGCGTCGGAGGATTCGATGTTTTCGAGAATGCACGCTCGATGACGAACGAGGACGGTGCGCTGTTCGGAAACCTGGTGTCCGATCTGGGTGCGATGCTGAGCGACTTTCGAATCGGCTTCAGCCTCGAACGGTTTCGGGCCTCCTCCCAAGCCCCCCCGTTGGGCTCCGTTCAGATCCATCCCACCTTGGGTACGATCGGAAACCCGACTAGGCTCGAGCGGGTCGATGAGGATCATTTCGAACTGTCGGAGACCTTGAGCTGGACCCGCGGCGATCACAACTTGAAAGCGGGCGGGAGCTTTGTGCACATCGGCAGCGTGAGCGAGCTCCACCGCTACGACGACGGGGTGGACTTCTTCTCCCCTTCCGATGCACGCGATCCGATACTGCGCTGGCAAAGCACGGCATCGAGCTCGGGATCCGACATTCTCGATCGAAGCGAGAACCACGTACAGCTCTTCATCGGGGACGACTGGCAAACGAGTCCCTACGTCACCCTCAATCTGGGTTTGCGATGGGAGCGAGAGTCGTCGGTCCCGGACAACGACAATGTCTCTCCTCGGGTCGGGATCCACTGGGACGCCACCCATGATGGACGCACGTCGATAAGAGGCGGCTTCGGTATTTTTTACGGGAACGTTTTTTCGATCGTCGACTCCCTTGAGAGTCTTTACGGCCCGCAGGGTCGCGGCGTCATCGCCACCGCCAACCTCGGAACTTCGCCACCAATGGACAGCCCTCGCAATCTCTACGTCGATGCTCCCCGATACTCCAAGCAGAGCCGACAGGCACCGGGCGCACAGCACTTCACCGGGGGGATCGAGCGCGAGCTCTGGTCGGGCTTCTCCGCGGCCGTCGATCTCAGCCACATCCGGGGCTACGACCTCATCGTGCCCCGTGACTTGAACGCGCCGGTGTTCTTCGACTACACCGGAGGGGCGATCCGCACCAGCGTCGAGGCCGACGCCACCCGTCCCTTCGGCACTCCGGGCGGCCCCGTATCACCGGGAACGGCGCTTCTTCCGGACGGTTTCCCCTTCGACGGCTACAGGGATCTCTACGTGCTCGCCTCTTCGGGTACCAGCCGCTATTGGGGCGTCAAGGTGAACTTGACGAAACGCTACGCGAGCGATTTCATGCTGCAAGCCGTCTACAATTGGTCACGCACCGACAACGACGGCGATGACTTCCGCGTACGAGAGTCCCTCCCGCTCGATCCCTCGCGGAGCTCACTCGAATGGGGTCGAAGTGCTTTCGACATTCCGAGCTCCCTCGTCATCAACAGTGTGTGGGACGCACCGTTCGACATCCGCGTCACCGGACTCTTTCGCTTGCGGTCGGGACGTCCGATCGATCCTCGGGTCGACCAAGACCTCGACGGCGACCTCAAACTGCGAGAGCGCGCGGCAAGCGCGGGCGCGATCCTCGCTCGCAACAGCTTCCGGCTCCCGGCGAGCGCGACCCTCGACGTCTCGTTCACGAAGCTCTTGGAGCTCGACTACGGCCGGACGCTCTCCTTCGCCCTGGACGTTTTCAATCTGACGAATCGCCTCAACCCTCTCCAGTACCTCTCGACCTACGGACGGGGTGCGACCCCTCTCGGCACGTTCGCAGAGATCGTCCAGGCGGGTCCGCCTCGACAGTTCCAGCTTTCCACCCGCTTCTCCTTTTAGCTACAATGCTTCTTCCTCAGTGCGGAGAAGGGGACGGGCGCTTACGGTGTCGAACGAAGCGAGCTTCAAGCTGCGATCCGACCTCGCAATCGAAACGGTCGAAGATAACGGCAAGCTCTTCTACGTCGTCAAGGATCCTCGCAGCGGCCGCTACTTCCGCATAAAGCCGCTCGAGCACTTCCTGATCACTCGATTCAACGGGAAGCGCTCTCTCGAGGACATCCGACGCGATGCGTCGGAGCAGAGAAAGGTGCTCGTCTCCGAAGACGTGCTGCTCCGCTTCGCGCATAAATTTCGCGATGCGGGCCTGCTCGAAGACAGTGACGACGACGCGCGTCGCGTCTCCGGCTCCAGCATCTTCTCCATGAAGTTTCCTCTCGCCCGCCCGGACGACTTCATCGAGTGGCTCTATCCCAAGGTCAAAGCCTGTTGCAGTACTCCGTTTGCGATCGTGATTGCCGCGACGCTCTTCCTCGCGCTATTCGTCGTGTTCGAGAGTCGACACGAGCTCACCTTCGGCTTCGCTCACGTATTGAACCTTCACGGCATCCTGCTCGTGCTCGTCACCCTCACGCTCGTCACGGTCCTACACGAGCTCGCCCATGCCGTGGTCTGCCGACACTTCGGCGGACGGGTCAGCGATATGGGGTTTCTCCTTCTGTACTTCTTCCCCTGCTTCTACGTGAACGTAAGCGACGCCTATTTTTTCAAACAGAAGAGACAACGTCTCTGGGTCTTTTTTGCCGGCGCCTATTTCGAGCTCTTCATTTGGGGCGTTAGCGTCTTGCTGTGGCGGGTCTGTGTGCCCCGGACCTGGTTGTCGGAAGTGCTCTTCATCATCATCGCCGTGTGCGCCGTGCGGAGCTTCTTCAACTTGAACCCGCTCATTCGGATGGATGGCTACTTCCTGCTCTCGGACATCGTGGGGATCGCGAACTTGAGACGGGTCTCCTTCGAGGCGCTCGGGCGCCTGGGGCGCAGGATCCTCTCGCTCGATGTGGCGCCTCCGGCCGTGGAGCTACGCGAGCGCCGCATCTTCTCGCTTCGAGGTGACATCTTCGTGGTGGGGTTCGGGATCGCGGCGATGGTCTACACGCTCGCTCTCGTCTTCTATGTCGTGCTCCAGTCGGGAAGCTGGGTCTTCGAGAGCTACGGTGCGGACGCGTTCTCGATGTTCGCGGTGGTGCTCACGGGCCTTCTCCACAAGCCGGCCCTGTCGGCGGCCGAGACGGCGAAAGAGGTGGGCAAAGAGAAATGGACCCAGCTCGGTGGAGTGAAGCGACGGCTGAAATTCTTCCTGCTGTGGGGCGTCCCGGCGCTTCTCGTCGCCTTTTGTCCCTGGCCCCTTCGGATCACCTCGGAGCTCGAGGTGTTTCCCCAAGGCCGGGAGATCGTTCGCGCCCCCACTAACGGCAGGATCGCGCAGATTCATTTTCGTGAAGGCGACTCCGTAGCGGCGGGCGCGCTGCTGCTCGACTACGACACCGACGAGCTGGTATTGAAGCGAAAAACCAAGGCGGCGGCGCTCGCGCAAGCCGAGGCAGAGCTCCGACTACTCGGCAAGGAGGGCCCGACAATTCCAGAGGAGATCGAGGTCGCGGAAAGATCGCTCGACACCGCGAGATCTCAGGAGCGCACCGCGAGCCAAAACCTCGAGCGCCATCGGCAGCTTTGGTCCAGCGAGCTCATCGCGAAAGAGATCTTCGACGGCAGCCAGAACGCGTTCCGGGAGGCCGTCGCTCGCCGCGCAGAGGCCGAGGCACGACTGGCGCTGGTAAGAAAGGAAAGCCCCGGGAGTCGACTCGAGCAGATGGAAGTCATACATCTGAAAGACCAAGCGGCGCAACAAGCGGCGATAGCGAAGCTCCAAGCGGAGCTCGCGCAGATCGACGACGTGTTGGCTCGCTCGAAGACTTATGCATCCATATCCGGAACTCTGACGACTTATCGATTCGAAGAAACTCTCGGCACCTTTCTCGAAGAAGGCGCCGAAATCGCCGAGATCGTCGACGATCGACGCGTCGTGCTCGAGATGCCGGTCGAAGAGAAAGACATCGACGTCATCGAGCTTGGGCAAGAGATCAAGTTCAAGGTGCGCGGCTATCCGAGCCGGCGCTTCCGTGCTACGGTCGACGCGATCGCACCGGTCGCGCGGGACCAAGGATCTGCATCTTCGATCTTGCTGCGCGCCGGCGTCGACAACGAGGACCGCATTCTCAAACCCGGAATGACCGGGGTGGCGAAGATCTACGCGGGAACGAGCTTCGTCGCACATATTTGGACCCGTGACATCATCCGATTCATTCGGACCGAGTTCTGGCTCTAGACGGCCGAGCAAAGGAGACACCATGGAAAGACGCAGTTTCTTGAAGACTCTCGGCACCGGGATGGGCGCGGTCGCCGTGACCTCGAGCTTCGACGCCGGCACCGTCGGCAGGGTCGAAGCGGCCACGCGGGCCGTCGCCACCCAAACGCCTCTAGCGGTCGCGGAGAACGAAGACTATTGGCGCGAAGTGCAGCAGGCCTTCACCGTGTCACGCCGGATGATCAATCTCAATAACGGCTATTGCTGTCCCTCGCCGCGCATCGTGACCCAAAAGGTCGTGGACTACACCTGGCAACAAGAAGAAGCTCCGGCTTATACGCTCGCGAGACTCCTGCCTCCGTTTCGGGAGCCGGTCCGGCAGAGCTTGGCGCGGGTCTTCGGCTGCGACGCCGAGGAAGTCGCTCTCGTCCGCAACGCATCTGAAGCGATGGAGACTCTTCTCCTAGGCGTCGATCTAGAGTCCGGTGACGAAGTCGTCACCACCACGCAGGATTACGGCCGGATGCGAACCGCGCTCGATCAAAGACGGCGCCGGGAAGGCATCGAGGTCAAGATGTTCCAGATTCCCACACCCGCAGAACGGAACGAGGACATCATCGAGGGTTTCAAGGAAGCGATGACCCCGAAGACCAAGATGATCCTGATGTCACATCAGATCAATCTCACGGGGCAGATCCTTCCGGTCAAACAAGTCGCGGACTTGGCACGCGAGCGCGGTATTCCGGTCATGGTCGACGGTGCTCACTCCTTCGCGCAGTTCCAGTTCACGCTCGAGGATCTCGGATGCGACTACTTCGGGACGAGCCTCCACAAATGGCTCCTCGCACCCAAGGGCACCGGCATGCTCTACGTCAAACGCGACCGCATCAAAGATTTGTGGCCTCTCATGGCCGCTCCCGAGAGGATGGATGACGATATCCGAAAGTTCGAAGAGATCGGCACCCACTCCGAGGCGCCTTATCTCGCGACGGGAGAAGCCATCACCTTTCACAACGCTATCGGGGCCGAGCGCAAGGAAGCCCGGCTCCGGTTCTTGAAAGATCGTTGGGCACGGCGACTCGCGGAGCTTCCGAACGTTCGGATCCACACGTCCTTCGACCCGCAGATGAGCTGTGCTATCGGAAACGTCGAGCTGGTCGGAACCGAGCCTTCCGCCATGGCGGACTACTTCTGGGACAAGCACAAGATTATCGTCGTCGCCATCAACCACGCCGAGTTCAGAGGACTCCGGGTGACGCCGAACCTCTATACCACGCTCGACGAGATCGACTTTTTCTGCGACATATTCGAGCACATCGCAAAAAACGGCCTACCGAAATCTGCGTAAGCGCCGGCGACGAGGGCTAAAGGGCACCGGCCGCGAAAGCCTCGCTCCGCGGCCGGCGCTCTATTCCGTAAGAGCTCGTTTCGGTCCCACACCCGCACGGGTCTTGATATACTGCGCCTCTTCCGCGAAACATCATGGCAGTCATCACCTACCTGGACGCGATCTCTCAAGCTTTGCGCGAGGAAATGCGCGTAGATCCCAACGTTTTTCTCATGGGAGAAGATATCGGTGTTTTCG
>JAJCXL010000173.1 GCA_029263435.1 Acidobacteriota bacterium
CGGACTCGCGCTCATTGGTAATCCCGATACCGGTTTTACGGCTTTGCCACCGCTCCAAGTAGACTTCGGGTCCCTACCTGCGGACGTATCGCCCATTCTCGCTTTCGAGTCCAAGACCGGACCGGAGAATCCTTACGACAACGTTCGGGTCGTTCGCGCCAACCTTCCCCCGTCGACGCTCGATCAAATGCGCTCGTCCGCGGAACGGCTATTCGAGCGCTTGTCCTGCCGGGACTACGCAAGGTTCGATTTTCGTCAGGGAGACGACCAGGCAATCAAGCTCATGGAAGTGAACCCGAATACCGCGTGGAGCGCCGCGGGGAAGCTCGCGCTCATGGCCGGCTTCGCGGGCCTGAGCTACCCCAAGCTATTGAAATCGATCTTGGACACGGCGAGCGTCCGGGTCAGAACAACTGACGCGGAATCTTGAGACTCCAGCTTCGAAGCCGCACTTCCTTCCCACCTTCACTCGCCCGTAGCTCCGCCGTAAAATCGAGGTGGTCGGCTGCCGAGGAAAGCTTGACCGTACTCTCGATTTTGATCTCCCAATCCGGGCGGATCATGTCAACGCTTTGAACCAACTCGCTCGACGCGCTCAACGGGTCGTTGGGAATCACCCGATGGCGTTTCGTCAACTGGTAACCCAAGCGCAATTCGATGTCTTCTAGATCCGCCATGGCGTGCCCTCCAAACTCGCCGCCGTCGCCTGACAACGTGTAGCGCAGCTCGTTCGTCGTCAGATCGCGCTCGACCACCCGTTTCATCGGAAGCGGGCGCATCGGTTTGTGCTCGCTCCCGGGGGCAACTTCAGGCTCGGCGAAAGGCGTCAGTCGGTCGTCGTCGGGATCCGGAGGGCGGATGGGAAGCGAGAGCGAGCTCGTGCCTTCGGTCAGGGTCAGCCGCACAGGGGTCGGCGACGGCCACGCGATCGGCCAATAGGCGCTCGACACCGCAACCCGGAAACGATGCCCGGCCGGGAAAGCGTGGGCGATGTCGTTCAGTTGAACCCGAATACGGTAGCGCGTGCCCGGGATGAGCGGGGCGGGCTCTTCGTGGCTGTCTCGATGGGTCAAGTTCAAGAGCCCGTAGGTCACTCTCGTCGAAGCGCCGTCCGGCGCCACGTCGTTCAAACGGACGGCGACCAGGGCGGCCGGCGCATCCGCCGACAGATCGAGCTCCACGACCGGCGCCCCGAGAATCTCGAATCGATCCTCGAGCGGCTCACTGTCCCAGGTTACTGATCGACCGTCATCGGGACGCTGGTCGAGAGGCATCTCCCCTTCCGCTCCAAAGGCGCACCATTCGCCGGAGACGACGCCCGTCGCTTGCGGAGACGCAATGGATACGGCCAGCTCCGATTGCGGCGCTTGGTCGCGGAGCTGTCCTCGGTCGAGAAACCATCGCCGCGAGACGATACGTGACGACGGCCAGCTGCGCTCGGCGACCCAACGTCCGGGACGCTCTTCGTAGCTCGGCGCCGGCCGCACGCTTTCCTGGAGCCACACCCGATATACCGGCTCGTCCATGATCCCGGTCTTCTCGCCGCGCAGCCAATGATCCCACCAGCGAATGGCCTCTTGAAGAAATCCTATCGAGGGTCCAGGGACGCCGTTATGCGGAAAATTATGAGCCCAAGGGCCCACTAGGCCTTTCTTCGGACCGGGGAGTCCGGCGAGAAGCCGCGGCACCGCGCTGCTGTAACCGTCGGCCCACCCCCCTACGGCGTAAACGGGGATGTCGATCGCTTTCAAATCCTCAGAAACCGAGCCGCGCTGCCAGTACGCATCGCGCCACGGATGCAGCATCCACTCGGCCGGAAACGCCGTCGCTTCGTCCAGGCGCTCCAGCCACATCGAACGCCACTTTTCGCCAACGATCGCAGGATCAGGCGGCAGCGCGTTATAGGTCATCAATATCGCGCCCCATTGAAGGTTCTCGTTCAACAGACAACCGCCCATGTAATGCGCGTCGTCGGAGTAACGATCGTCAGAAGCGCAAAGCGAGATGACGGCTTTGAGCGCGGGAGGGCGGAGCGCGGCGACTTGAAGCGCGTTGAACCCACCCCATGAAATGCCCATCATGCCGACATTGCCGTCGCACCACGACTGCTCCGAGATCCAGCGGATGATCTCGACACCATCCGCGAGCTCCTCCTCCGAGTACTCGTCTCGCAACACCCCGCCGCTATCGCCGGATCCACGAACGTCCACCCTCACGGATGCATAGCCGTGGGCCGCGAAGTAGCGATGGATGGGCTCGTCGCGCTCCCGCATGAAATCGCGCTTTCGGTACGGGATGTATTCGAGGATCGCGGGCGCAGGATGCTCCTCGGCATCGACGGGGAGGAAGAGGCGGGCGGCGATGAGGCAGCCATCCTCCATCGGGATGAACACGTTCTCGACTTCTCGAACCCGCTCGAGAAGGTCCTGCCGGATCTTAGCCATTCTTCGACTTTCTGGAGCCTCGTCGCTTCGAAGGCGTCGCGATGCGTTGGGCCGACCACAGCGATAGCGCTAGCTCCTGACGAGCCTCGATGCCTGCTTGCAGATCCCAGCAATTGACGATCGCGAGACGAAACCCACCGGGCGGCATCGCGTGCGCCCAAGGAGGACGATCCGCGTAGAACGTGATCTGGATGCTCGAAACGTCGGGATCCTGAAGCTCTCGTTCGATGATGGCAGGGTCTGGATGCGCGTACTCCGCACCATGGACACCGAACAAAACGACGCTGAAACCGTCGCGGCGGTCGGCATCGTCGTACTCCCAGACGCCGTCGGCATAGAGCCGCACGAGCGCGTCGACCCAACCCCGGCCGTAGAGATCCGGC
>JAJCXL010000174.1 GCA_029263435.1 Acidobacteriota bacterium
GTTCCCTCGTGCTGCTCCTGCTTGAGCTGGAACGCGAGCTGACCGCGGTCGACGCCCATCGACACGACGGCGCCGAGCCCGTAGTACAAGAACGTGTCGAGCTGGTTCACGTAAGTCTCGCGGTTGTAATTTTCCTCGGAGAAGCTGACGCCGCGCGCGTAGCCCGGATGGGTATGGAGCGTTACCAGGAGCGGCAAGATCGTCTTTCCGGAAAGATCGACTGTCGCCACGCCGCGTGGAGCGTCCACCTCGTCGAGAGTTCCGACCTCGACGATGCGTCCGTCCGCCACGAGGTTGGCCGAGCGTTCTTTCGCGGGACTCCCGTCTCCAGGAATCAGCCGCGCGCCCGCGAAGAAGGTTTGGCTGCTGATAGTTCCGGAGTCGCGGCTACAGCCAAGTGCAACGACCGCGAGCGTGGCCGCCATCAGCCACGGCCACGATCGGAGACAAATGGTTGCGTTCGAGGTCATCGGTTTTCTCCCGCCTGGAAGGTGCTCGCTCAGAACAGCTGACGCAAGGCATCCGCCCGCTCGAGTGCCTCGTCCAGCGCGTGGAGGATCCTATTCCGTTCGCGTACGAGATGCGCCCGCAAAAAACCGTACTCGTCGCTCGCGGGATCCATCGTCGCGAGCTTTCGGGCGGGATCGAGCGATGGCAGCACGGGTAAGGGACCTGCGACGTCCTGTTCGTAAGGCCCGAGCTCCGTGTAAAGCGCCGCATGAAGCACGCGCGACAGACGAAGGATGCCGTCATCGATACGACTATCTCGTGGTGGCAACGCCAGGGAGCGCAGCACGCTATCGACTTGTCGCACGACGCTTCGAAGCCGCCGCAGGCGTTCCAGGCAGGGTCTCAGGTCGAGATGCGCTCCAGCTTCCGTGTGGATGCTCTCGACCGCCGAGCGAAAATCGGTCACCAAGCCCGTGAATCGGTATGGGATCACTGGAGCATTCGAAAGGCGTGCGAGCATCGCCATCTTGATCTGGGTGTCCCGCACCAGAACATCCATATCGACCTTGTCGATAGTGTCCTGCGGACCATGCCACCACCATCCGCCCCCGGAGCCTCCCACATAGGGCCGACGGTCGGGGTGCTCGGCCGGAAGGCCCGGGACGCCGCCGAAAATGGCTGGCATCCCTATCCCCTGAAACGAGGAGTCGCCCGCCCGGAAGGGTCGATAGATGTTGCCTTCGCCTCGGAGGCCCCCATCCGCGACGCTCTTGCCCGTGACGTCGGAGACCGCGTTCCGCCCAAAAATCTGGAGTACCGGCCAACCGCCGGAATAGACCTGTTCGATATCCGAGCCTCGAATACCGTTGCCGTCGATGTTCATGTTGGCGATGCCGTGGTAGTACAACTCCTCCCAATGCTCGTCGGCATACCACTGCGAGCCGGAATATCGCCCCGTCGAATGCCCCGGCCACCACGCGAAGCGGATCGAGCGGTCCAGCCGGTCGCGGTGCTTCTGGAACACGCGTGCCATCTCGAGCATCGTCGCGTTGGCCGTGCCGTTATCGGTCACACCCTTGTGCCAGCCGTCGATGTGTCCGCTTACCAGAGTGAACTTCTCCGGGTTTCTGGTGCCTCTGACTTCCGCCACCACGAGCTCGATCGGCCGCCACTGCGTCTCTACCGTTGTCGAGATCTTTCCGGCTAGTGGTCCGCGCATCGCCTTCAGTCGCTCGCCGTCGGATTTCTTGATCGAGAGCATGTGGATGCCAGGGATGCGATCTCGACTCCGCAACGTCGGCGTCCCCCAGATGGTGGTCGCGATCATCTCGTGGAGTAGCTCGCCGTCATTAATGTGGATGAGTCCCAGAGCCCCCTGCTGTTCCGCGAGCAGAGCGTGCTGCGGCGTCAGCATGCCGTCCGCCACGACAATCTTGCCGCGGACCTGCTTCCCGTCATAGATCCCAGGGTCGAGGCTTTCGAAGACGAGACCCGGCCGGCCGACGAAGACGAGCTCACCCTCCACGGTGCCCGTTGCGCCGAATGCGACCGTGAGCGCCTCGATAGCCTCGCCACCGACTTCGAGTGCACCTGCGACCGGCCAGCTGAGATACGAATCGAACGTGTGACTCGTCGCGGGAACCCCGTACGACTCGAGCTGTTGCTTGATGTAGGCGTTCGCCTCGAACTCTCCCGGACTGCCAGAGTTTCGATCGAGGGTGTTCAGGAGCTCGAGGAGCTTTCGCATCTCGTCCGCCGAAACTTCGGAAAAGAGCTGCTGCTCGAAGCCGGACGGAGTCTGCGCGGTAGCGAGTCCGCTCTTCAGAGGTGCCACCAACACCGCGGCACATAGCATGGAGGTATATGGCTGGAGCATCCGCGGATTCTAAGTCCAGCACGGCCGTTGGGGGAAACGGGTTAGAATGCTGGCCTTTCGTTCAGGTGCCAGCCACCTTCTTGGAGCAGGTGCCAGCCACCTTTCTTGGAGCAAGAAATGACCTATTTGAGAGCCGCAGTTGGGATTGCCGCCGCGATCGCGACGCTGAGTTTTCCCGCGTTCGTTCATAGCCAGCCGGGAGGCGGCTTGGTCCCGTCCATCGAGGAAAAGACCGCCGGGATGGAGAAGTTAGACGGGTTCGTGCCGCTCTACTGGGACGAGAGAGCTGGAGAGATGTGGCTCGAAATCTCTCGCTTCGACACTGAGATTCTCTACGCGAACGGCCTGACCGCGGGCCTTGGCTCCAACGATATCGGGCTCGACCGTGGGCAGAACGGGGGGAACCGTCTCGTGCGCTTCGTGCGGATGGGTCCGAAGGTGTTGATGGAAGAACCGAACTACAGCTTTCGCGCTGAGAGCGACAACCCGAGTGAAGTGCGCGCGGTCGAGGACGCCTTCGCGAAATCCGTCTTGTGGGGGTTCACCGTCGCCGCAGAGACGGGCGATCGTGTCCTCGTCGCCGCGACGAAGTTCTTCCTGCGTGATGCCACCGGTGCCGGCGGTCGACTGGGCGACTACAGCCTCGACGAGTCGAGAAGTGCTATTCATATGCCTCAAACCAAGGCGTTCCCCAAGAACACCGAGATTGATGTGGTAGTGACCTTCACCCGGCGCCAGACTCCGAGCCGGGGCGGCGCCCGAGGCCCGCGCGAAGGACCCAGCGTTGTTGGCTCTGATATCGGGGGCGGCAGCGGCGGTGGCTTTGGCCGGAACTTGTTCTCCGGGACGGTGGCCAGTGTGACGCCCTCGGTGGATGCGGTGACGCTTCGTCAGCATCACTCGTTCGTCGAGCTCCCCGGCCCTGGCTACACCCCTCGCGCGAGTGACGCGCGCGACGGCTATGGCGGACTCATGTATCAGGACTACGCGGTTCCGCTCGGTGAGTCGATGAGCAAGCGCTGGGTTCGTCGGCACCGGCTGCAGAAAGTCGACCCGTCCGCCGACGTAAGCGATGTGGTCCAGCCCATCGTCTACTACCTCGACTCCGGCACGCCCGAGCCGATGCGCTCGGCGCTTCTCGAAGGCGGCAACTGGTGGGCACAAGCGTTCGATGCCGCCGGATTTCGCGGCGCGTTTCGAGTGGAGCTCCTGCCTGACGGCGCCGACCCGATGGACATTCGATACAACATGATCAATTGGGTCCATCGTTCGACCCGCGGTTGGAGCTCGGGCTCGACCGTCGTCGACCCGCGCACCGGAGAGATCATCAAAGCGATTGTGACGCTGGGCTCACTCCGTGTTCGACAGGACTATCTCATTTTCGAGGGACTGCTGTCTCCGTACATGAATGGCGATGAGAAACCCGCGATTCTCGCGGAGACGGCCCTCGCACGTTTGCGCCAACTCTCGGCGCACGAGATTGGGCACACGCTTGGGTTGTCCCACAACTACTACGGAAGCTCGAAGGGTCGGATCTCGGTCATGGACTATCCCCACCCGCTGGAGACACTGCGTCCGGACGGGACGATCGATTTGTCTAATGCCTATGACGTCGGCGCGGGTGAATGGGACAAGGTCGCCATCGAGTACGGGTACCAGCATTTTCCCGACGGCGTGGATGAGAGAGAGGCTCTCGGAAGCATTTTGAACGAAGCGTGGCAGCAGGACATCCGTTTCATGTCGAACCAAGATATGGAAGTCAGCCCGATGTCCGACTGGTGGAATAACGGTAATGACGTCGTGGATGAGCTTTCGCGACTAATGAAGATCCGCCGTGCGGCGCTCGATCGGATGGGGGAGGCGACTATCAAGACTGACACTCCCTTGGCGATGATCGAAGAGGCGCTCGTACCTATCTATCTCTATCATCGCTGGGCGGTGCAATCCGCGGCTTCCGTTATCGGAGGACAGGACTATATCTACTCTATCCGCGGAGACGGTCGGGTCCCGTACTCTGTTCCATCGCCCGAACGTCAGCGTGCAGCGCTCGACGCCCTCGTCGCGACGATCTCCCCGGCCGAGCTCGCGATTCCCAAAGCCGTGGTCGACCGTCTCCCGCCGCGCCCCGCCGGGTTCGGCGCGCATCGAGAGCTGTTTCCGCGAACGACGGGGCCGACTTTCGATGTTCTTGCGCCGGCCGCAATTGCGGCTGACGTCACGATCGGCTTCGTGCTCGAGCCCGATCGGGCCGCGCGAGTGGTCAATCAACACGCTTTGGATTCGGCATTACCGAGTCTCGACGAGATTATCGGCCGCCTCCGTGAAGCGACGTTCGGCACCGCCGCGGCGACGTCTTATGAAGAGGAGATCCGGAGAGCGTCTCAGCGCATCTTCGTCGACCGTTTGATGTGGCTGTCCGGTAGAGCGCCGCACCACCAGGTACGCGCCGTTTCATTGCTGAGCTTGGAAGAAATCCTCGAGGACCTCGAGGATAACCGGTCGGAGGATCGGGCCGAGCGCGCCCATCGGCTCCTGCTCGCCCAGGATATCGAGCGATTCGTCTCGCGGCCGTCGGAGTCCCTGGCTCCTGTCTTTACTTCCCGGGCGCCGCCTGGCGCGCCGATCGGAGGAGATACCGGCATGAACTGGCTCGATCCGGTCGTATGGGATTGCATGTTGGAGGAGCGGAGCGACCCGTTGATTTGGCGCGCCCCGCGTTGACGGATGCGTTCATGACGGCAACGCCAGGGCGCCTTGTGATTCGCCCGGCGAGACCCGAGGACCGTAAGCATCTCGTCGAGTTCATGGCGGCTCTTCAGGAGCACGAGCGGACACTCCATCCGAATCGCTCGAACGGTCTCGAGGTGGCGGCTTCGCACCTTTCGTATTTGGAGAAGGTGGCTGGCACCTGTGGCGCGGTTCTCGTCGCGCTCAGAGGAGATACCGTGCGGGTTTCTCGTGTGCTAAGTCGATGAGAGCGACGATGGTGACCTCCACGTATTGCCGGCGGAGCGACGCTATGGCTGGATTTCCGACATCTATGTCGACCCTTCGAAGCGTGGCGCGGGGCTTGGACGAGCTACTGGAAGCGGCGGAGCGGGTGTATCGCCGATCGGGTTACGAACCGTACGAGATGGTCTTCGAGAAAAGATAGTGATCTCGAGTGGTCGGCGTTAGGTGCGGCGGCGTCAGGTGCCAGCCACCTTCATTGACGGCCACCTTCATTGACGACGTGTTGTGGCGAGAATGTCGTGTAGTTATATCCATGCCGAGCCGCTGCTGCGACGAAGTTC
>JAJCXL010000175.1 GCA_029263435.1 Acidobacteriota bacterium
ACAGAGAGCTTCGGTGAGTTCTACTCCGGATTCGTGTTCTCGTTGGGTACCGACGTCAGAAGGGCTGAAGCTTCGGCGCAAGCCTCGGCGGCAGTCGCGGACCACGTGGGGCGTCAGAAGCTCTCTCTCTCCGCGGTGTCCCTCGATGAGGAAGCCGTCGCGCTGGTTCAGTTTCAAAGAGGCTACGAGGCCGCGACTCGATTCATTCGAGTCATCGATGAAATGACGGAAGTGGTCATGGGCATCGGCGCCTAGATGGGGAACGGGGGGAACGAGAAATGAGAGTACCGAACCAGTTGCAGGGCGGCGGCGCCCTGTCGCATTTGGACCGGATTCGTAGCGATTTGAACCGTGCCAACTCGGAGATCTCGAGTGGACTGCGAGTTCAAAAACCCTCCGACGACCCCATCGCGGCGGCCAAAGGGACTCTCCTACAAGCGCGTCTCGATCGACTTGACCACTACCGGCAGGCGTCAGAACGCTCCGAGGCTGAGGTGCTCGCGCTCGAGACGACGCTCGACCAGCTCGAAAAGCTGATGGATGTCGCCGCGACCTCCGCGGCGCGAGGCCGCTCGGGAGTGGCCCCCACCGTGCAGTTTCAGGCGCTCGCGCAAGAAGTAGACGGGGTTCGAGACGACGTGCTCCGGCTCGCGAACTCTGAACACTCCGGCACATCCTTGTTTGCCGGTCGACAAACCACGACCCAAGCGTTCGTCGAGTCCGCCGGCGTCGTCACCTATCAAGGCGACGCCTTGGCCGCGAGCGCGCGCATTGGAGACCAAGCCGTCGTCGAGACGACGATTCCGGGAGACGGACTCTTCCAAACGGGCTCGGATGTGTTTCAAGTCTTGGCCGATCTGCGCGACGCTCTCGTGGCCGAAGACGTAGACCGCATTGGAATCGAGATGCAAAACGTGGAGCAGATCACCGAGCGTTTCACGCAGTTTCGCTCTCGGGTCGGAAACACGCTGAACGCGCTCTCTCGACATTCCGTCCACCTTCGCTCCGAAGAGGTGTTGGAGCGCACCGCCTTGTCCAACGAGATCGACGCCGACTTGGTCGACGCGATCAGCAGGCTCAACAGCGCCAACACCGCGCTAGAGGCAACGTTGGGGGCGGGTGGGCGCCTTTTGACCGCCTCGCTCATGGACGTACTCGGATAGATAGCCGACCTCCCTGGGCGACGTCTGGATACAGCCGCCGACCCGAGACAGTTCGAATCTTCGACTCGAGAGACAACGGACCCCTTCCTTCGATGCACAAGATAGACACGCCGCGCGGACCCATCGAGTATGACGAGCACCAGGTACTACGGGTGGATGACGGTCTGGTCGGCTTTGCCCAAGCTCGACGCTTCGTTCTGGTCGAAAGCGATGACCTCGCTCCGCTGCGGTGGCTCGTCGCGGTCGACAGTCCGGATCTCTCTTTCTTGGTCGTCGATGCTCGACAGATCGTTCCCACCTACGAGCTTCGGCTGAGCGCGGTCGAGCGCGCCAAGCTCGGAGTCGAGGATGCCTCGGAGCTCTTGCCGCTCGCGATCACGGTGGTGGCGGAGAGTCCGGAGGACGCGACCGCGAACTTGAAGGCTCCGATTCTCGTCAACTCAAGGGAGATGACCGCAGCTCAAGTCATTCTGACCGAGTGCGATTACTCCGTTCGTCAATCGCTACTCACTTCCGGAGTCGACTGATGTTGGTTCTCTCACGTCGTCGCGAGGAGAAGATACTCATCGGCCAGGACATCGAGATCGTTGTCCTTCACGTGGGCCAAGACGGCGTCAAGCTCGGGGTGCGCGCGCCAAAAAGCGTCACTGTCATCCGCGGTGAGTTATATGATCAAGTCGCTTCGGAGAACCGCGCGGCCGTGAACCGCGTCCCGCCGCAGAGCGCGCTCGTAGATGCTCTGAAGAAGAAGACCGGTCAACCGCCGGCGAGCTCGACCGGCACTTCGAAGAGCTCGTCCTGAGCTCTAGAGCTCGCGTTCGAACAAGCTGTGTTGCGGCCCGGCGAGTCGTGAGTAGCCGTCGAGCGCCACCCGAGAAGCGGCGATCTCTTTGAGCTCCGTCCCGAGATTCGAGCGCCACGCTTCGAGCGTGCGTCGGGTCTCGGCGTCTTCCTCCTCGAGCTGAGCGAGAAGAGGACGAAACGCCTCCGGGAAAACCCCGGCGAACGATCCGAGCTCGTCAATCAGAGCTTCACGCCGCTCGAGCGTTTCGACCACGAAGGCTCCATCGCCCCTTTGGACGTGCTCTCTCACGAGGCGGCTCTGAGCGATGAGACTCGCGAGCATCCACGGAACACGGGCGTCCGTTCCCGGTGGAGGAGGTAGCTCCGCGCCTGGACGCTGGTCGCTGGCGCCGAGCTCTGGACGCTCGTCGCTGGTCCCGATCTCAGGTTCTGACACTGATGCGCTTCGACTCACTCGTGCCGCTCATGCCCGCGACAGCGGGGTCGTTTCCTACGGCGGTGGGATCTGGCGAGGCAGGACGGGTCGCAATCTCATGCCATGCGCCTCGGATACTACTGAGAAGCGACTCGACGTTATCGAGGGGCTCTGGGTCGAGCTTGACGCTCGCGGTGACGACTTGTTCGCAGAAGTACGTATAGAGGGCGTTGAGATTGACCGAGATCTCGCCGCCGCGCTCCATGTCTAGCGTGCTTTGGAGCTCACCGAGGATGGCGAGAAGCTTGTCGACGGCCCGGGTCTTCGCTTCGACGTCGCCGGAGGCGATAGCCTCTCTTGCTTTGCGGGCGTTGTCGATGGCGCCGTCATAGAGCATGACCACGAGCTGGAGCGGCGTCGCTGTCTCTATCTGCGTCTTCATGTAACTGTTTAGATTCGGGGTTGTCATCACGATCTCCTTTGTAGAATGGATAGCGTTGCCGTCGAGTCGAACGGGTGCCTCTAGAACAACTGTCCGAGAGAACCGAGGGAACCGAGAGAGTCACCTTGCGTGTTCAGCGAGCTTATGGCCTGATCCGCGAACGTGAATTGAAGCCGAAGCTCTTGCTCGCGCAGAATGAGGCGCTCTTCCATGCTGGCGATCCGGCGGTCCAACGAGCCGATGGCGTTGTCGACTTGCTGGTCGACACTCGCCAACAGGCCGCCGGATCCGAGGTAGCGGTCGATCGTGTCCTCGAGTCGAGTGACGACGCCGTCGCCGGTGCCAATGGATGCGAACAACGCCTGCACGTCGTCGGGGTTGTCGGTGAGTGCCTCGTCCAGCAAGGCTTCGTCGATCTGCAGGTCGCCGCTTCGGTCGAAGGAGATCCCGATCTCGACGAGATT
>JAJCXL010000176.1 GCA_029263435.1 Acidobacteriota bacterium
CTCATCGCGCGCGGCGGCATCACCACCGGGCGGCGGGGCCGCCGCGGTGACGGCATCGAGCTTGGCGACGATCAGTCCGCTAATGTCCAGCGACTCGTCGAGCATGACCATGACTCCGGGCGTGTTGATGAAGATCAGTCCGATGCCATTCTCCTCGGCGACTTCGAGCACGACCGGGTTCATTTTCTCTTGGAGCTGCGCCTCACCGTCTCGTCTCTTGTTCTCGAACTCGGCTTGGGCGTCCTCGAGCCACCGCTGTGCGTCGGTCCGTTTGCGCTCGATATCGCGCTGAAGCCGCACTTTGGCATCGGCCGACAAGATTTCCGAATTGAGCTTCGCTTGCATGTCGGCGATCTCTTGCTGCTTCTGGCCGGTCTCTCCTTGCAACTTCTCATTCTCCGCTTGGAGCCCCGCGAAGAGCAATTTCCCCTCGGCGGACTCGAGCGCGATCCGTTGCATATCGATGACGGCGATCTTGGTTGCTCCAGCGGGACCGGCCACCGTGGCTTGCGCCACAGCAAGACTCGGCACGAGCGACAGAAGCGCTACGCTAGCCACTTTCAGCACATTCATGGTTCCAGTTACTCCTTATGATTCCAATGGTATTTAGAACGTTGTACCGATTCCGAACCGGAATGCCGTCGCCGGCTGAAACGCGTCGCGGTGCGGATTATATGCCCAAATCAGCCGGAAAGGAACGTTCAGCACAGGTACGAAGAAACGCATTTCAGCGCCTGTCGAAGTGCGAAGGTCCTTGAACATCGAAAAGCTCCAGTCGGTATTCTCCGCATAAGCTTGGCCTGCATCAAAGAATAATACCGCGCGCAGAGGGCCGGCGAGAGGAATGTAATACTCCGCGTTGAAAATCATCATCTTGTTGCCGCCGACGAAACGTCCTAGCGGATCCCGCGGGCCGACGGTGCGAATGTCGTAGCCTCGAATCTGGTTCTCACCACCGAGAAAGAACCGTTCGAAGAACGGGATACCCGTCTGTTGCACGTCGAAGATGATATCCCCGTCGGCCTCGTCGATCTCACCGCTGATGACGCGGCTATCCGCGGTGCCCCGTAGCCAGGAGACCATGGCTCGGAAGCCGAAATTCGTGGTCCGACTCACGGGTACGTACCAAATGCCCTCGAAGGTGGGCTTGAGGTAGTTCACCGTCCCGCCAAGGGGACCGCCGGCCACGGACATACTCGCCGTGTAGCGTTTCCCGCGAAACGGAAATAACGGGTTGTCGGTCGTGTTGTGGACGAAAGACGGCGTGACCCGGCTGGAGACGAAATTACCCTCGATCCCGAAAAATCTGGGGTCGAGAAATGTCGAGTTGTTGAACAGGTCGAACGGCGTCAATACGAGGTCGGGGTCCGGCTCCGAGGTGTTGATGACCGAGTAGTTGTAGTTGAGAAACAGCCGTGAGAACCGCTTGATCGGAATACCCCAGATGAGGCTGCCTCCGGTGTCTTCGCGAGTGAACTGAGGGAGCCGCAACGTCCTTTTGAACACGTCGAAGCCCAAAGTGATCGGCTTGTCCATGAAATAAGGGTCCGTGATGGCGACCTGGAAATTCCGGGTCCGGCTTCCCGTTTGGACCGAGAACGACGCGGTCTCGCCGCGTCCCATGAAGTTCGTCGTCGAGAACGCGAGGTTGATGAACGCGCCTTCCAACCCGGAGACGCCGCCACCGAAAGTGAACTGGTTTCGATTCTGTTCCGAGAGTCGAAGAGTCACGTTCAGCTTGTTCTCTTCGCCCTCGACAGGCTCGATCTCGGGCTGCTCGATCGGGCGGAAGTAGCCGAGCTGATTGATCCGCTGGATTGACATCTTGAGCAGCTCCATGTTCATCACGTCCTGCTCGTTGAGCCACATTTCCCGTCGGATGACCTTGTCTCTCGTCGTCGTATGGCCTTTGAACTCGATCTGATTGACGAAATATTGCTGGTCCTCGTTCAAGTTGATCGTGACGTCGACGACGTCCGAGGCCTCGACCGGCGCTTTGATGGGAAACCCGGTGAACTGGATATAGCCGCGAGCGCCGTAGATCTCACGGAGCTTTTCGAGACCTTTCGTGATCTTGGACTCGTTATAGACCTCACCGGGAACGAGCTTGAAAAAGCTCTTGATGAACTCCGGCGGGAGAACTTCCGCACCTTCGACCTCGACTTTGCCGACGCGATACTGCTTCCCTTCTACGACGGGAATGGTGAGCTCGAGCCAGCGGCGCGGTTTCTTCCATAACAAGAAACGCGACGTGCCGTCCTCATAACTCGTCTCCGGGGGACCGAACGAGACGTCCACGAAGCCGTTGTTCAAATAGATCTCGCGAACCAACTCGACATCCGCGGCATATTGCTCTTCGGTATAGGTGCTGCCACCCATCACCGCGGAGAACGCGTGGTTCTCGCGGGTTTTCTTCATGCCCCACTTCAACCGCCAGTCATCGAAATGATCGGCGCCGCTGAAGCGGACTTTGCGGATGCGGATCTTCTGCTCGTCTTTGATGTCGAAGACGACCTTGACGCCACCGACATCCAACGGCTCGACCCGACTCGACACCGTGCCGTCGGTGCGTCCTTTGTCGAGCAGCATGGCGCGGATCACAGCCTCCGCTTTCACGACCTTGGCCGGATCGTAGAAAGAGTCCACCGGGATGTCGGCCTCTTCCTCCGTCAGCTTCTCGATGATGGACGAAGCGCTCAGCTCTTCGGAGCCGACGAAATCGAGAGACTGCACCCGGGGACGCTCATCGACGGTGAACGTCAGCACTTTGCCGCGCTCTCCGTCGGAGACGTCCAGCGTCAGGTCGTTCAAGAACCCGGTCGCCCACAGCGCGCGGAAATCGGCCAGGGCGCGCTCGCGATCGTAAGGATCGCCGACTTTCTCGGTGATCCGAGTCAGATAGGTCTCGGTGACGACGACTTGATTGCCGACGATATCGATCCGCTCGATATTGTCGCGCTGCGCGAGTGCAGCGGACGGAGCACACAGCGAGAAGAGCAAGAGAATTCTGAGGAAACGCGAGTTGGGCATAGCTGATTCCCTGTGTTCGATATTAGTTACACGGATAAGGGCTCTTCCACCGCATCCGTCTGTCTCAATCCAAGCTCATCTCCGTTCGCAAAGATCTCTACGGCGTGGCCGGCCTTCACCGTGCCGCGAATGAACGCTTCCGAGAGGGGATCTTCCACGTATTTCTGTAGCGCGCGTCGCAAGGGGCGCGCTCCGTACGAACGGTCTTTGCACGTGCTCTCGATAAGCCACGCCACCGCGTCGTCCGTCAGCACGATCTCGAGCTTCTTGTCCGCCAGGACCACGTTCATTTGACCCACGAGGAGCTGCACGATCTGAGCGAGGTCTTCGTCGCCCAGCGCATCGAAGACGATGATCTCGTCGATTCGATTGATGAACTCGGGATTGAAGGTCTTCTTGACCTCGCCCATCACCAAGTCATGAATGCGCACGGAGGCGGTGGACTCGTCACTCGATTGAAACCCGACGCGGCCTTTTTTCTCGATGTAACGCGCGCCGATATTCGAGGTCATAATGATGATGGAATTCTTGAAGTCGATGGTGTTACCGAGCCCATCGGTGAGCTGTCCGTCTTCGAACACTTGAAGCAAGATGTTGAAGACGTCCGGGTGGGCTTTTTCGACCTCATCGAGCAGGATGACGCAATACGGGTTGCGCTTGACCTTCTCGGTGAGCTGCCCGCCCTCTTCGTGCCCGACATAGCCCGGGGGCGATCCGATGAGCTTGGAAACGGAGTGCTTTTCCATGTACTCGCTCATGTCGAAGCGGATGAGTGCCTTCTCGGTACCGAAGAGAAAATCCGCGAGCGAGCGAGCGACCTCGGTCTTTCCAACACCCGTCGGACCGAGAAAGATGAACGAGCCCACTGGTCGGTTCGGATTCTTGAGACCGGCCCGAGAGCGACGAATCGCCCGAGAGAGCCCGGAGACGGCTTGGGTCTGGCTGACGATGCGTTTGTGGAGCTCGTCTTCCATGCGGAGAAGCTTTTCGCTCTCCTCCTCTTTGATCGACGAGAGCGGAATGCCGGTCCACCGGGAAACGACCTCGTCGATATCTCGCCGTTCAACGACCGGACGCTCGAAATTCTTGAGCTCCCAGCGCTCTCGAATGAACTGCAAGTTCTCGCGTTGCGCGATCTCTTCATCGCGATACATTGCCGCACGCTCGAAGTCCTTATTCGCGATCGCATTGTCCATCCGGTCGGCAATCACCCGAATCTGTTTGCGTAAATCCGCGAACTCGGTCGAGAACGTCGAGGCGCGCAGCTTGACTCTGGATCCGGCCTCGTCGAGCAAATCGATCGACTTGTCGGGGAGAAACCGATCCGTGATGTAGCGATGGGACTGGTATACGGCGGACTCTATCGCCTCGTCCGAATAGTTGACGTGGTGGAAGGACTCGTAGCGCTCCTTCACCCCGCGCAAGATCTCGATGGTCTCGGACTCCGTCGGGCTCGACACTTTGACGCCCTGGAATCGACGCTCGAGGCTGCGGTCCCGCTCGATGTATTTTCGATATTCGGCGGGGGTCGTCGCGCCGATACACTGGATCTCACCGCGCGACAGCGCCGGCTTGAGTATGTTCGCGGCATCGAGTGAGCCTTCAGCCGAGCCCGCACCGACGAGCGTGTGAAGCTCGTCGATAAAGATGACCACGTTCGGGTTTTCGGTGAGCTCCTTCATGATCGTCTTGAGGCGCTCTTCGAACTGACCTCGATATTTGGTCCCGGCGACGATGAGAGAGATGTCGAGCGCGAGGATACGTTTGTCGGCGAGGAACAACGGCACGTCTCCGTGCACGATCTTGTTCGCCAACCCCTCCACGATCGCGGTCTTTCCCACCCCGGGCTCACCGATGAGAACCGGGTTGTTCTTGGTACGTCGGCAAAGAATCTGGATGGTTCGGTCGAGCTCGCTGTCTCGACCCACGAGCGGATCGAGCTGCGCGCGACTCGCCGCGTCCGTCAAATCCCGACTGAACTCGGTCAGAAGCGGCGTCTCTTTCGCCTTCGTCATCGACGCTTTTTGGTTGAGCTCCTGCACGATGTCCTCGCGGACGGTGTTCACCCGGAGTCCGCGCTCGTGCAGAATGCTGGCCGCGACGGATTTCTCCTCCCGCAAGATGCCCAGCAAGATGTGCTCGGTGCCGATGTAGTTGTGGACGAGACGCTCGGCCTCTTCCGCAGCGAAGGTAAGAACGCGCTTCGACTCGGCTGAAAGCGGTATCTCGACGGAAGTCGAGACCTGATCGCGGATGACGATCCTGCCTTCAATCTCCTTGCGGATGCTCTCCATCGAGAGATGGGACTTCGCGAAGATGCGGCTCGTGAGCCCCTTTCCCTCGCGAATCAAACCGAGCAAAAGGTGCTCGGTCTCGATGGAATTACTACCTAGTTGTGCGGCTTCATAGCGGGCAAAAAAGATGACCCTCTTCGCCCGTTCGGTGTATCGCTCGAACATATCCTCCACCCGAACTACTGGAATAGTATTATATCACGCGCTTCTAAACCATTGCGCAGGCTGGGGTTCAAGCAACCGCTTCCCTCTGTTGCATATACGAGCATAGCACGATTCACGGAACTTGGAACCGTTCCAGCAGCCGTCGGCTCAACCACTGCCTCGGAGTCTTCCGTCTTCCATGTAGAGCACACGGTCGCACACCGCTGCCACCTCGTCGCTATGGGTGACGATCAACGAGGTCAGGCCGCGCTGAGCATGGAGGCTGCGAAACCTCGCCACCAATTCTTCGCTGTTGACGCGATCGAGATTCCCCGTCGGCTCATCCGCAAGGACGAGGCGAGGTTTCGTGACGAGGGCTCTGCCGACAGCGACTCTCTGCTGCTCCCCACCGGAGAGCTGGGACGGACGGTGCTCGGCCCTCTCGGAGAGCCCCAACTCCGTGAGCGTCTCTCGCGCGCGCCGGAGGGCGGTCGCTTTGTCCTGGCGCGCGATGAGAAGAGGCATCGCGACGTTCTCGACCGCGGTGAACTCCGGCAGCAGATGGTGAAACTGAAAGACGAAGCCGATAGCCTCATTGCGCAAGGCCAGCCGCTCCGGTTCCGAAAGCGCGAAGAGGTCTCTTCCGTCGAGGTGGACCGTGCCTTCATCAGGGATGTCGAGCGTGCCGAGAACATGCATGAGGGTGCTCTTGCCCACCCCCGATGAACCGACGATCGCGACCATCTCACCTTCGGCAACTTCCATGTCGACGCCCTGAAGGACCGAAATTTTTCGCTCGTTACTGGTGTAGCTCTTAGTCAAATTTCGAGCTTCGATGAAGGCCATTGTCGCTCCGGTGCCCCTTGCCTATTCGAACCTGAGCGCTTCGGTGATGACCAGTCGGGCAGCGCGCCGGGCCGGATAGAGGGTTGCGAGGAAGCAAACGAGCGGAGCCGCGACGACCACGAGGAGAAAGTCGGAAGGCAGCAGTTTGAACGGCACGAAAGCGAGCTGATAGACGTCTTCCGGGATCGAGACGATCCGGTAGTGATCGAGCACCCAGGAGATAGAGACTCCGAGCGCGGCGCCGACCACCGTTCCGGCAACGCCGATGATGGCTCCTTGCAACATGAAGATACGCATGATGCTCTGGGCACTCGCTCCCATCGAGCGCAAGATGGCGATGTCTCTCGTCTTGTTCATGACGATCATGATCTGACTCGCGACGATGTTCAAAGCGGCGACGCCGACGATGAAGCTGATGAAGATCGTCGTCACCATCTTCTCGATCCAAAACGCCGAAAACAGGCTCCCGTTCATTTCTTTCCACGTCATCGACCCGTAATCGGCGCCGAGGGCTTTCATCGCTTCGATCTCGATGCTCTCGACCGCGAACAAGTCCTCGACTTTGGACTCGACATACATGGCTTCGTCGCCTACCCCCAAGAGACGCTGCGCCTCGGGTAGATGGATCAGGGCCCAAGAGTTGTCGAAGTTGTACAGACCGAGACGAAAAATTCCGACGACTTGGAACGTTCGCACCCGGGGCACCATGCCAAACGGCGTCAGATGACCCTCGGGCGTCGTGAGCTTGATGTCGTCTCCGGTGAAGACCCCGAGCGCCATCGCGAGCTCTTCTCCGATCACGATGCCGGGAGGCACGCTCTGGGGGTCGACCTTTTCTCCGTCCTCGACCGGATCGATCAGACGGCCCAAGTCGCCAATGAGCATTTTTTCGCCGAACTCGGTGACCGCGCTCTCGAGCTCCGGGACGATTCCTTTCAACGTCACCAGACCCGACCCGGTCGCGCTCGACACCAACGCTTTGCCGTAATACACCGGTGCCGCACCGTCGATCCCGTCGATCCCTTCGAGCGTCGCAACCACGTCGCGATAGTCGACGAAGTTCTCGCCACCGCCACGATAAATATTCAGATGAGACGCCGCGCCGAGAATGCGAGAGCGCAGCTCGCCTTGAAAGCCGGTGAGGATCGCGAGCGCGATCAGAAGGATCATGACGCCGACGACGACGCCCAAGGTCGAGATCGTAGAGATGACGGAAATGAAGAGCTGACGTCTCTGTGCGACGAGGTAGCGCAGCGCGATCGTGAGCTCGAACGGCACGCTACTCCTCGGTCGCGGAGCGCCCCTGCTCGGGTCGCAAATGCGGAAAGAGTATGACGTCTCGGATGGAAGGGCTGTTGGTGAAGAGCATCGCGACCCGATCGATGCCTAGCCCCTCCCCGCCGGTGGGAGGCAATCCGTGCGAGAGCGCCCGCAAATAATCCTCATCCATGGAGTGAGCTTCCGCATCGCCGCGCGCTTTCTCCGCGAGCTGCGCTTCGAACCGAGCCCGCTGATCATCGGGGTCGTTGAGCTCGCTAAACCCGTTGGCGCATTCCATACCGGCAATGAACAGCTCGAAGCGCTCTACCAGCACCGGGTCCGACGGCTTCTTCTTCGAGAAGGGAGAGACATCGAGAGGATAGTCGGTGACGAAAGTCGGCTGGGTGAGGGTCGGCTCGACGAGCTCTTCGAACAGCTCCATCAGCAACTTGCCCCACGGCGCCTTCGGGTCGAGCGCGAGGCCGACTCGCTCTCCACACGCCATCACCCCTTCGATGTCACGAAGGGTCGATGGCGAGGCTTCGACG
>JAJCXL010000177.1 GCA_029263435.1 Acidobacteriota bacterium
CGCGACCGGATCCGGTTCTTGGAGCACGCCACCCGCGTGATCGAAGACGGAAGAGATGCCGGGAGCTCCGCGCCCGATATTGCAGCCCGGATCGACCTCGACGGGTTTCGAGACACATTCGAAGCGGAGCCTGAGCACGGCCCCTGGCAGAGCTGGATGCTGATGCTCGCGGAGCGGGGGCTCAACGAGCTCGACCAGCGCTCTCCAGCCAATCTTCGATGAGGCGCCTCGCGATCGAGATTTTGGAAGGAAGAGCTACCGCACTCCCCTCGAGAATCTCCTCCCGGCTGACCCACCGGGCGTCTTCGAGCTCGTCCATCTGAGGCTCGATCCGCTCGGTCTTGGCTATCGCGGTGAAGCCGAGCATCAACGAGCTCGGAAACGGCCACGGCTGCGACGAATGGTAACGAACGTCTTCGACGACGATCCCCGACTCTTCCTTCACTTCTCGAGCGACGGCCTCTTCCAAGCTCTCACCCGGCTCGACGAAACCCGCGAGGGTGGAGTAAACCTTGTCCGGCCAGGATGCCTGTCGTCCCAACAGACAGCGCTCGCCGCGCGTGACCAGCATGATCACGGCCGGGTCCGTCCGAGGAAAGTGGACGACACCGCATTGCGAGCAATCCCGTTGATGCCCGGCCTGGGAGACCGATGTCGCCGCACCGCAAGCGCCGCAAAATAAGTGCCGACGATGCCAGCTCATCATGCCGTTCGCATAGGCCAGAAGGGCGCCATCGGCGTGAGAGATAATGGGCGCCACCTCTCGAAGCCCGACGATGTCGTGCTCCCCCGCAAGGGCGAGCTCTCGGTGAGGCTCCTCGAAACGGGACACATCGAGCGCGAAATAGGCCAGCCCGTCGGCTTGCCCGAGAAGGGTCGCGCACTCCAGCTCATCCACGAAAGGCTGCACGGACAAGAACACGATCTCCGGTGCGCGCGAGCTCGAGATGACGATGTGCTTCGAGCGCCAGACCGGCAGCACCCGCGCTGCCGGAGATTCCCACAGCTGCCTCAGTCGTTCGGGATCGGTCCGGACGTGGGCCTGTCGATCGACGCTCAGCCCGCTCAGAAAATTACGTCGCGTCATCGTACGAGCCCGAAGATAACGCGCACGACGCGGGCGGTCATTCTTCCGCGGTGAGGAGAACGATATTCCCCGACGCGCCAGGCTCCATGACCTTGCGATGCGCCTCCGGAGCAGCGACGAGTCCGAGCTCCTGACCGACGATCGGACGAAGGCTGCGGTTGTCGAGCCCAGCGAAGATGGCCCGATGCGTCGTCGAAAGCTGCTCGGCAGTCGCGCTCAGCAAGACCATACCGAGGATCGCGGCGTTTCGTACCATCGCGTCACGAGGGTTGAGCTCTACCGTGCCTCGGGACCCGATGATGACAACGCGTCCGCCTGGTGCGAGCGCGGTGAGATCATTGCCTAGGTTCACGTCCGCAAGCATCTCGAGGATGACATCCACGCCCTGCCCCCCGGTTCGACTGATGATCTCATCGAGGTAGTCGGACGAATGATGGTCGAAGACTTCGTGCGCTCCGCAGCTCGACACCAACGCGCGGCCGGCCTCGCTTCCGCCGGTCGCGAAGACGTCACAACCGAGCCCGCGCGCGATCTGCACCGCCGCGGTGCCGACCCCACCCGTCGCGCCGTGGATCAAGACCCGTTCGCCAGGTTGGACTCGAGCGCGATCCACGAGCGCGCGATGAGCGGTTCCGTAAGGAACGGCAACGCAGGCACCCTCGGAAAAAGAACTACCGTCCGGCAGTCGATAGACACGCGCCGGGTCACACACGGCCCTCTCGGCGTAGGCACCCGTGAGGGTTCCCCCGAAATAGACCCGCTCACCGAGCTCGAGCCCTTCGACCCCCTTGCCGAGCTCCACGACTTCGCCCGCGCCGTCGAAGCCCGGCGTGTAGGGAAGCTCGGGTTTCACGGCATAGGTGCCGGATCGGATATACGTATCGACTGGATTGATCCCAGCAGCAAAGACTTTGACGCCGACCTGTCCCTCTGACACGACGGGATCCGGCGTGGTCTCGAGACGGAGCTGGTCGGGGTCACCAAACTCGTGAACGCGAATGGCCTTCATGGCGAAACTCTATCACTCCCGCGAACGCGCGAGCTCCGCCTTCGAGGCTCAGCGCCTCAAGATGGGATAGAACTGCGTGAACACATTATCGACCGCCGCGTGTTTCGCATGACAATCGTGGCACCGTGCTTTGGGAAACGGGGCTGCGCTATCCCCGTCGCCGAACGTCACATAGCCCCAGCTCTCCGGAAAACGCTCACTATCCTTGACGGCCACTGAGAAGCCGTCGAGCACGTCTTCGAAATAGCCACCCGTGAGCTCCGACTGCGGCTCACGGGTCCCGGCGGTATAGGTCTCCATGGCCAGGATCGTCTTCTCCGGAAAGACGCCGTCCGCCATGAAGGCGTCATAAGCTTCGGGCTGAATGTAAATGTTGTGGAAGCTGCCGGGTCCGTCGTCTTCCGGCTCGCCGTCCTGCACGTAGCGAAGGCCCAGAGCCGAGCCGACGAAGACCCATCGCCGATACCCCTCGGGGCGCATCATGTCCCCCTCGCTGTCATAGGCAGGTTCGGTCATGGGTGCCTCGGGCGCGGCGGCGCGGGTCGAAGGCGAGCTGCAGCCGGAAGAAGCGGCGAGCGCCAACGGCAAACAAAGGAAGCTAACGGCAAGGACGTTTCGGTGCATCGTCATAAGGTACACGAACCCTGGGCTGATTTTCATCCCTCGCGTAGTCGACGCGGCCGGCTCAAGGAATCGTCGGTACGTTGCCGGCATCCGGACGGCGCCGTTGGTCTCGGTATAAACGATAGTGCCGGGTTTTTCGCACCCGCTCGTTGAGGCCCAAGTGAAGCTCGTCGGCGAGGTGGCCGATCTCTTCGACCAGTGGCCGTGCCTCGAGCGTCGGAAGCAGCGCCACCACCGTCGTCTCCGCCGCTTTGAGCGAGACGTCGGCACCGTCGAGGTCGCCTTCATACTCCCGATAGAGCGCGTCCATCTTGGCGCGATCGACTTCCGAGCGGCATGCGGCGTGGAGCACGTCCTCGTTCACGCGTTGGGCCCGGCACCGATCGTCGTCGGCGGTCTCGAAGATGATGCCCGGCTGGTCGATGTTCTCGAGCCGCGCGTCGAGCGTGTCCTCGTACTCGATCGAGACTGGGATGAGCAGGTGTTGATTGCGCTGATAGACCGGGAGCTTGATCCGTAACACGAGCTCACGGGTGTCGCGCGCGAACCCGTCTCCCAATAGCATCCGGATGCGCCGTGCAGGACTGCTTTCACACAAAACGCCGTTCAGCGGCTCGACTTCCGCACCTGCGGGAACACCGACCTCGACCACCACGTCCTTGGCAACGGTCGATAGCAGTTCCGCCAGCTCGCTATGAAACGCGGCCGTCATCGCCTCCGGTGCGTCGAGGAAGTAGAAGTGCCCTCCGCCGGCATCCGCGATGCGCTGCAAGAGGAAATGGTTGAAGCCTTCGCCGACGCCGAACGTGCTCGTCGAGATCCCTCGCACCCTGAGCTCTCCGGCCTGCTGCGCGAGAACGTCGATATCGACGACCCCTTCATTCGCGCGACCATCCGTCATCAAGAGCGCACGATTGATCACACCGGTACCGATGTGGTCCGCGATCTGATCGCAGCCGGTATACCAGCCGAGGCTTACATTGGTCCGACCTCGGGCCGACGCCTGTCCGACCTTCGCGACGGCTTCATCGATAGCACTCGGGCTGACCGAGAACGCCTCGGCGACGACTTCCGCATGTTGGTCGTACATCACGATCGACGCGGTGTCTTGAGACGACAGGTGCCCGAGCGTATGAGCGACGGCGCGTTTGACGCAGTCGAGCTTCTTCCCGTTCATGGAGCCGCTTCGGTCGAGAATCAAGCTGAGGTTTACGGGCAAACGCGGCCGCGGCGCGACGCCTCGAGAGAACTGCACCGTGAGGCGTACGTAGCGCTCGGTCGCGACTCCGGCGGGAAGCAAGAATCGGTCGACGAGGCACTCTAGCTGAAGCGCTCGTCCAGCGCGCTCGATCACCTACCGGCCTCCATCGCCGCCGGGTCGAAACACGCCGCGTGCGAAGCGGAGGACCCGATCCACTTTCCCCCGCTCGCCGGAGTCGAGCTCGGAGACTCGATCGGTGCGCACGTGGAGCTCGACCCCGTCCGCGACGACGAGACGCTTCCAGGCAGAGGCATCCGGGGAGCCCACGACGGCTGCGGCGCGCGACGCCACGTGGTCACGCAGCCGCTTCGATACAGCGGTGACCGGGTTCGACGCTTGCAAGAGCTCTGTCACATAGCTCTTCGCGGATGAGCGCCGCTCAGCTTCGCTGGGACGGCGCAGCTCTCTCTGCTCGAGGAGGTCGTCGACCGCCTCGCGGTCCAAACCGCGCATCAGCGCGGCGATCTCTTGTAGCGGTAAGTACTCTCCCTTGAGCCGGCGGATGAGTCGCAATCGAGCGAGATGCTCGTCGTTATAGGACGCACCTCGGCCGCCTTTCTCCGGTGGGGACAGCAGTCCTTCCGAGACGTAGTAGCGAATGGTACGCGCGGTAACAGAAGCGGCGTCAGACAGCTCGCCTATGCTGTATTGGGTATCGAGCTCCAAATCAGGCAGTCCCTCGATAATGCGCAATGCGACACTCTTACGTAATGATGTCGCGTTAAAGTATCACACTGTAGCGCGCTTGCGCCGCAGGTGGGTCCGCCGCTCAGTCCGTTCTCGAGACACCCAACCGTTTGCCCGGACGCGAACCGTCTCGATAGACGATATCGCGGCCCAGCCCAGGTGGATGCGGCAACGTCTTGACGAGTCTTTCGTAGTGCTCGAGCACCTTCGGCACGTAATCCCGCGTCTCCGCGGCTCCTCGGTGGCTCCCGGCGCGATAGTAGCCGGCGTTGATGGGTCCGCCGTTATACTCTGCGAGCGCCATCCCCAC
>JAJCXL010000178.1 GCA_029263435.1 Acidobacteriota bacterium
TTTCCTGCTTTTTGTTTCGCTTTGTCATCTTCGATTGTCGAGGTCGGCCGGCTTGACAGAATTACCTTTCGCTTCCGCTCAGACGCCGGCCAGAAAAACGAACGCGCCGTCCGGCGATAGGTTCGAGAGCTACCGCAGTCATATCGTGGAGCTGAAGAGACGTCTCCGACAAAACGGCTTCCTCGCGGTCTTGACGATCGACGTTTCGGAGATCAGCGAGATCGAGCACGTCCACGGCGCCGGGACCTATGAGGGTCTGATGGACATGGTCCGCAACGTCGTCGCCGAGTTCGAGGGCGACCAGCTCCGCGAGCAGGACATCGTGAGCCTGAACGAGCGCGCTGGAGATGTTTTTCTCGTCTTTCTCGCGCCGCGTCCGGAGGAGAAGCTCCTCGCAGAGCATCTCGAGAACATCGGTCAACGCGTCGAGGAGAAGCTTTCGAGGCGTATCGGCCAGACCGCGTTCTCTGTGCTTCGCAGACGTCCCTCGATCTATGTCGGCACGTCCCTCGTGCTTCACAATCCTCTGATACGCGCCGAAAGACTCATCACGCGTGCCATCGCCGAGGCAGATGTCGCGGCGCGGCTGAGCGCCACCAGGCGCGAGCTCGAGAGCAAACGGGCGCTCCAACGCATCATCCTCCAGCGTGAGATCACGACGTTGTTTCAGCCTATTTGGGACATGAGCCGAAAGACGCCCCACGGGTTCGAGGCGCTATGCCGAGGCCCCGAGGGGAGCGAGCTCCGTAGCCCGGTCGCGTTGTTCGAGCTCGCCCGTAAGTCGAACTTGCTGTTCGAGCTCGACCACCTGTGCCGCGGCCTGGCGCTTTCGACCGCGGGCGCGGGTCGATTGTCGAGAGAGTATAAGCTCTTCATCAATACCTTGCCGTTCTCCATTAGAGATCCGGGGTTCCAAGGAAAAGACCTCATCGATCTCTTCGAAGGGATCGACATCGCGCCCGAGCAGATCGTTCTCGAGGTCACGGAGTCTCACGCGATCGATAACTTTCCGCTATTCGTCGGGGCGATGAAAGATTTCATGGATCTCCGCTGCTTGGTGGCGATCGACGATATGGGGGCCGGCCACTCCGGGCTCGACAAGATCGTCCATCTACGGCCGAATTATGTGAAGCTCGATATGAGCCTCATTCGGGACATCGATACGAGCTTCGTGAAACAGCAGCTCGTGCAGACGTTCAAGAGCTTGGCCGACAAGATCGATGCGCGTCTCGTGGCCGAAGGCGTCGAGACGCCGGGCGAGCTCGAAGTGCTCCAACGTATCGGTGTGCGCTACATTCAGGGGTTTCTTCTCGCGAAACCCTCTCAAGCCTTCCAGACCGCCTCGAGCTACCCGCTCTAAGGCTTTCGCTCCTCGACCCGATAGAACGCACGCTCCTCCAGTATCCCTGTTAGTGATGTTCGTTTAATATTCGCTGTATTGCCATTTGTGCTGTTGATGCGCGTTGGGTGCATCAATTATCGCGATATTGACGACATAGCGGCAATAAGGAGTTCAATTATCGCAATAGCTGCAGAATGATGTTGACACTGCGATAGGGGTTTCGTACTCTAGAAGAAACCGAAACAAGAGCAAGGAGATATTCGAATGGCAGTGAACATGAATTGGGAGGGATATAGCCCGAAGTCCTCCTGGACGAAGACGGAGATCTTGACCACGACGAAAGAGCTCGGGGTGCGTTTTCTCCGCCTCCAGTTCACCGACATCTTGGGAGTCAACAAGAACGTCGAGCTTCCAGCGCAACAGTTCGAAAAGGCACTCGACGGCCAGATCGCGTTCGACGGCTCTTCCATCGAAGGGTTCGTGCGCATCGAAGAGTCGGACATGATCCTCATTCCGGATCTCGACACGTTCCGAGTCTTGCCGTTCAGCGAGAACGACGGTCGGAGCGAACCGGACAAAGTCGCCCGCATCATCTGCGACATCCATCATCCGGACGGCACACCTTTCGAGGGGTGTCCCCGGCTCGCGCTGAAGAGGGTTACCGCCGAGGCCCGGGAAATGGGCTATGAAATGATGGCCGGTCCCGAAGCGGAGTTCTTTCTGTTCCAGCGCACCGCACAAGGCCATCCCACCACCAACTCACCGGACCGCGGCGGTTATTTCGATTTGGCGCCCGTGGATCTCGGAGAGATTGCCCGGCGCGATATCGTCAACGCCCTCGAAGGCATGGGCTTCGAAGTGGAGGCCGCCCACCACGAAGTCGCGCCCGCGCAACACGAGATCGACTTTCGCTACGAAGAGGCGGTCACCACCGCGGATAACGTGGCGACCTTTCGCTTCGTGGTGCGTCACATCGCGATGCAACACGGGCTGCATGCGACCTTCATGCCCAAGCCGATCTTTGGAATCAATGGCTCCGGCATGCATTGCCATCAGTCGTTGTTCGAGGGAGACAGAAACGCGTTCTACGACGCCGACGCCGAGTATCAGCTCTCGGAAGTTGCGCTGCACTATATCGGCGGCATTCTTCGACACGCGCGAGGCTTTTGTGCGATCACCAACCCGCTCGTGAACTCGTACAAGCGCTTGGTTCCTGGATATGAGGCTCCAACCAACGTCGCCTGGTCGATGAAGAATCGCAGCCCGCTGGTGCGTATTCCCGACAAGCGAGGCAATAGCACCCGCGTCGAGGTCCGGATGCCGGATCCCGCAGCGAACCCCTACCTCGCGCTCGCCGCGATGCTCAAAGCCGGCCTTGCGGGCATCAAGGAGAAGGTGGATCCGGGTGCACCCGTGAACAAGAACATCTATGCGATGAGCCAGCGCGAGAAGCGACGCCTGAAAATCGCCGAGCTACCCGGGGATCTCAGGGAGGCCGTGGATGCGCTCGAGAAAGACAAAGTCATTCAAGAGGCATTGACGCCTCATATCCACAAGCATTTCGTCGAAGCGAAGCGTGCGGAATGGCATGACTACATCGCGCAAGTCCACGATTGGGAAGTCCAACGGTATTTGGGCGTCTACTAGCAGTCCGTGGTGAAAGTGGGGCTGCGCGACGCCGATGGCTCAGCGCTCTAGCGTTACGTAACGGAGGATGCCCTCGCGCTCGACTCGGAGCACGAGGGCATCGCCTCGGCCGAGGCCGGCCAACGCACGCTTGAGCCCGTCCAGGCCGAGCACCTCGATCGCGTTCACCGAATAGATGACGTCGCCGGGTAAGAGACCTTCGCCTTGGAACGGGTTGGCCTCGATCGCGCGTGCGGCCACCACGACGCCGCTCGAACGCCTGAGCCCATCGAACAGTGGCAGAAGCTCCGCGTTCAGATCCATCCCGAGGATCGAGAGCTCGGGTACGAGGTTCTCCTCGGGAGTCACTCGGTGCTCGAAGCGATTGGGGCGGTCTCGGGTCTCTGTGATCTGGACGGTGACGGCGAGGGTTTCCTCACCTCGAAGAACCTCCAGCCGCACTCGATCTCCCACTCGCCTCTGATAGACGTTGACGCGGAACTGACGGCCGTTCTCCATCGGTTTTCCGTCGAAGCTCAACACGATATCGCCGGGCTCGAGGCCGGCGGCGGCGGCCGGGCCGTTGGGAATGACATCAGAGAGGATCACGCCCCAGTCTCGTGGCAGCGAAAGCCCCGAGGCCATGGCTTCGGTAATGGTCTGGGCGGCGACGCCGACCTGTCCTCGAAGCACCCGGCCGGTCGCGCGAATCTGATCGAAGACGTTGCGCACGATGTTGCTGGGGGCGGCGAAGCCGAGACCTTCATTGCCGCCGCTTTGCGAGAAGATGAGGGTGTTGATGCCGACGACGTTTCCGTCCGAGTCTACGAGCGGGCCACCGCTATTACCGGGATTGATGGACGCGTCGGTCTGGATGTAGATCATCGGGTCCTCGGGCGTCAGCTGTCGGGCTACCGCACTGACCACGCCCATGGTGACCGAGTTTCCCAGGCCCAAGGGGCTTCCGAATGCCAGCACGAGCTCACCCGCCTGCAAATTGTCCGAGTCCCCGAGAGACAGGTGGGAGAGCCCGCTTCGTTGAACCTTGAGAACGGCAAGATCCGTCTCTAGGTCGACGCCGACGACCTGGGCGCCCACGAGGTTGCCGCGCCGGCCCAGGACCGACGCTGTCTCATCTATCTCCGGCGGGATCAAGACTCGCACCCGCCTCGCCTGGGAGACGACGTGGGCGTTGGTGACGATATAGCCGTCTTCGGTGAGCACGACCCCCGAGCCGCCGCTTCGCTGCTCGGACACGAGATTCGCGGAGGGGACGAGTCCTTGGCCCACCGAAACACGCGTCGTGAGGATTTGCACCACAGCAGGGTTGACGCGCCGGGCGAGCGCTTCGAGGCTGTCGCTGATGTCTCCGAGACGATCGAGCTGCGGCGCTGGCGTAAGCAATAGGACCGCGAGAAGTGTCGCTGGCATCGGCTCAGCCTCCAGTTGTGGTGACGGCGACGAGGCTCACGTCGTCGGGCAACGGCGCTCCGCCGCCGAATGCGACCGCGCGCTCCATCAAGTCGTGGATGAGGGTCGAACCGTCCTTACCCGCGAGAGAAACGAGCTCTTTACGCATCGCGTCGTCCTCGAACATTGCTCCGTCGTCGCGAATGATTGAGCCGATCCCGTCGGAGCCCGCGATCAGAACGTCGCCCGGCGCGGTGGCGATGGCGCGACATTCATAGGGGAGGACGCCGGTGGGAAACATCCCGAGCGGCGGTCCCTGAACAACGATCTCATCGACGCGACGATCGCTCCGGACGACGAACGGATAGGGGAGGCCCGCGTTCGCGAAGGTGATATCGGTGGATGCGAAAGGCAGCTCGAACAGCGCGGCCGCCGCATACATGCCGCTAGGCATCACGTCGTGCAACCGTCGGTTCATCTCGCCCAGCATCGCGAGCGGCCCGTCGATCGTGGCGGCCGCTTCGCGGAAGACGCCTTTGAGCAGCATCGTCGTCAAAGCCGCCTGCACTCCGTGGCCGATGACGTCGGAGACGAGGAGGATGGCGCTCGCGTCTTTCTCCAGCACGTCGAAGAAGTCTCCTCCGACGGCGTCGCAGGGTTGGTAGAGATGCGCGAAGGCGAAGCGGGCAATCTCGGGAAACTCCGTCGGGAGAAGGCTTCGCTGCACCCGCGCGGCCATCTCGAGCTCTTTCTCCAGGAATTGATGCTTGGCCTCGAGCTCTCCATGTTGACCGAGCAACTGATTGAGCTCTTTGACTTTCGTGCCGAGCTGGCTCCTCAGGGTTTTCTCCTCGAGCGCGTTTCTCACGATATTGAGCAGCGCGTCGTTGTCCCAAGGTTTCTCCAGGTAGTGATAGAGACCGACTTCGTTGATCGCTTTGATCGCGTTCTCCTTGTCCGCGTAGCCGGTGAGGAGGAGACGAACCGATTCCGGCTGCCGCTTCTTGATCTCTTTGAGCAGCTCGATGCCGTTCATATCGGGCATGAGAAAATCGGAGATGACGACGTCGATCGGCCGCCGCTCGACCGCGTCGATGGCGGCGTTCGGAGTGTTGGCCTCGATCACGTCATAGTCGGTCTGGAGAGCGAACACTCCCCGAAGAGATGACAGCACCATGTCCTCGTCGTCGACGATCAGGATCGAAGGGGTTTTTTGCGTCATAGGCGCTTCATGGGGTCGTGTCTCGATAAACGCGACCGCGGCCTTTTTTTCTCGGCACTAGGCGAACGCTTTGAGGATGTCGTTTTGCAGGCTCATCAGCTCGCCATGCGCCTTGTTGACTTCTTTGATCTTGTCCTCGAGTCGCTTCATGAGGAGGCGCTTTTCGAGACCGTTTCTCAGAACGATCTTCAGGTCTTCGTTCTCCCAAGGCTTCTCTATGTACTGGTAGAGTCCCACATCGTTGATCGCCTTGATGGCGTTCTCCTTGTCGGCATAGCCCGTCAGTAGAATCCTGGTGGCCTCCGGCTGGACCTCTTTGACCTTGGCGAGAAACGAGATCCCGTCCATCTCCGGCATCAGGTAGTCCGACACCACGACGTCGACGCGGTTGTTCTCGATGTGCTCTAGCGCCTTGGTGGCGGCAGTGAAACCCACGACTTCGTAATCCGTCTCGAGGGTCAGAAAGCTCTTGATGCTCGTCACCACCATGTCTTCGTCGTCGACGAGGACGATGACGGGTGAGCCGGGCGTATCCATGTCTGTTCCTTTCTTGTGACTTAATGCGGCAAGCCGCTCTCGCGGCCCCTTCAACAGTCGGCCGCCGGGTCCGCTCTTTCTTGGCGGTTCTTAATGGGGCCTTCGACCGGCAGCGAAATGGTAAACGTCGTTCCGACCCCTACCTTGGACGCGACGTCCAGTCGGCCGCCGTGGGCTTTGATGATTTTGCTCGAGATGGCGAGTCCGAGACCGGTTCCGACCCCCACGCCTTTCGTCGTAAAGCCCGCCTCGAACACTTTATCGCGATGCGAAGCCTCGATGCCTCGACCCGAATCCTCGATCTCGATGATGATGTTGGGTCCTTCGCTCCGAGTCCCGATTCGGATGCGTCCTTTGCCGTCGATCGCTTGGCACGCGTTGACCAGCAAATTCATGAAAACCTGGCTGAGGTGGTTGGGGTAGCACTCGATCGCCGGTAGCTCCCCGAAATCACGAACGACCTCGATGCGGTTCTTCATCTCGTGATGCACCAACGTCAAAGCGTTTTCGATCTCCGTATGCACATCCGTGCGACGGCATTCCGGCTCTTCCAGGCGTGCGAACGTCTTTAGGCTCTTGACGATAGAGACGATTCTCTTGCAAGCGGTCTGGTTCACCCGTCCGATATCGTCGAGCGCATTGAGAACGCGCTCGAGATCCGGCTGCTCGGAGAGACCCGGTGCCTCGTCGACGAGGTCTCGAAGCTTTCCCAGCGCCTTCACCATGAGATCGCTGTTGGAGTAGATGGATCCGATCGGCGTATTGATCTCGTGGGCGACGCCGGCGACGAGATTCCCCAAACTCGCCATTTTTTCAGACTGGACGAGGGCCTTTTCCGTGGCCTTCAGCTTTTCTCGGATGTCGTCGAGCTCTTTGTCGTCCGAACCCATCGTCAGCTCAATCGATTAACGGCCGGCCGGCGTCACGAGCTTCCGGAATCGGCGCACCATTGCTTTCAACATACTTTGACTGAGCTCAGGATAGTCCAGAAGCAAATCATAGAAGTCTTGTTGATCGACACGCAACAAAAGGGTCTCGGTCGCAGCCCGACTGCCGAAGACCCGGGGGCCGCTTTCGATGAGATCCCAGGCGCCGAGCGCGGAGTTCTCTCCCACCCGGTCGATCTCCTTGCCGTCTCTCGTGAGGATCAACTCTCCCTGAATCACGACATAGAGCGCGTCGGCGGGTTGCCCCTCCTCGAACACCGCCTCTCCGGAAGCGAATCGGACTTCCTCGGCGATAGACGCGAGCACGGCGAGGTCATCCGTGCGCGCCGCGGACAAAAGGTCCACGTTTTGCAGCAAAAGCACTTTCTCTACGATCGTATAGGCCATCTCGAGATCGGTTTCCGGTACAACGTCTCCGCGCGGCTTGCGGGTGACCCTCACGCCAACTTACCATCATCTCAGAGCCAGCAGGAAAGAGAGATGAGACGACGCGCCGTTCTCACTTGCGTTCTCTTGGCCTGGGTGAGCATCGCTTGCTCGCCCGAGCCCACGGAGCTTCCGGATCTCTCTGTCTCGTTAGGAGATCTCGACGCGATTCGCGAGCGCGGCGTGCTTCGGGTCATCGTTCCGACCTCGAGTGAATCCCGGCTGCCGCGGCGGGGACACCCGGTCAGTGAAGATCGCGAGTTGGCCGAGAAGCTCGCGCGGCGGCTTTCGGTCGGGGTCGAGTTCATTTACATCGACAGCCGCACCGACCTGCTGACCCTTCTCGAGCGCGGCTATGGTGACTTGGTCACCGGACAGCTCACGATAACTCCCGAGAGGGAGAAGCGCGTCCGATTCACCCAGCCGACCGCGAGCGTGAGCGAGTGGCTGGTAGGCAACCGTCGAGCCGAGACCCTCCCGCGCCGCATCGAAGAGCTCGATGGGCTGGAAGTGCACGTGCGGGAGAGCTCGTCTTTCGCGGACACGCTCGCGGAGATCGTGGAGCGCACCGCGGTGAATGTGGACATCGTGGCCGTGGATGAGCGCGTCGATACGGAATCGATCCTCGAGGACGTGGCTTCCGGCCGGCGTCCGTTGACGGTCGTGGATAGCAACCTCCTCGAATCGGTCGAGGCCTATAGCGAGGATCTGGAGCGTTTGTTCGTCCTCGCCGAGGGACGGCAGCTCGCGTGGGCGGTGCGTCAGAGCACTCCGAAGTTGGCCGCCGCCGTCGACGTGTTCATCGTCGAGCACTATCTCACCGCCCACCGAACGGAAGACCGCACCACCGGGGGTCTCGCGGACATCCTCGAGCGGGGCTCGCTCCGCGTGCTGACGCTCAACAACTCGGTCAATTATTTCCTCTACCGAGGGAGAATGATGGGCTTCGACTACGAAGTCGCAAAGCTCGCGGCCAATCGTCTGAACGTGAGGTTGGAGATGGTCGTCGCCCCCCGGAGGGAGCTCATTTTCGACTGGCTCCTTCGAGGGCAGGGGGACGTGATCGCCTCGACCTTGACCGTGACGCCGGATCGGCAGGAGGTCTTTCGCTTCTCGCGACCCTATCTGTTCATAGAGGAGCTCGTCGTGCAATCCGCCAAAGCGGAGCGGTTGACCGACGTGACCGAGCTTTCGGGGCGGCGGATCCATGTGTGGCTCTCCTCGAGCCACCACGAGAGTCTGCTGAAGCTCGGGGCTTTGGTCCCGGACATCACCATCGTTCCGATCTCCGAAGACATGGAGTCGGACGAGATTCTCCGCCGGGTCGCTTCAGGCGAGTTTCCTTTGGCGGTGCTCGACTCCCACGTGCTGGAAGCCGAGCTCAAGTTCCGCGACGACGTCGTTTCTCTGTTCCCCCTTCGC
>JAJCXL010000179.1 GCA_029263435.1 Acidobacteriota bacterium
CGAATGTAGCCGAGCGAACGCAGCTCCTCGAGGGCGTCTTCACTCGCTTCGTCCGAACCATCGACGTCACCGTGGTCGAGCGAAGTGTCGATGTCGGCGTATCGCGGCGGATGCGAGGACAGCCACTCCGCATCGAACATCGGCGCGAGCATCTTGCCGTCCATGTCAAGCGGGATCGGAGCGCCCGCGAGGTGAAGCACCGTGGGAGCGACGTCGAGAACGGTCGACCCGTGAAACGTCGCCCCCGCGCGAATCCCTTCGCCGCGCGCGACGATGAGACCCATGGCGGAATGATGGCCGCCCCCTTCGATCGGCCTCATGCCGTGGTCGGAGACGACGATGAGAGTGGCGCGGGGAGGCAGTCCGGCGACGATCTCGGCGAGCCAATGATCGATCTGCACGTACGTCTCATCGACGATCTCTCGCACGGTCTCGGGGCATCCCTCGGGAATCTCTGCGCCGTAGCGCCAATGAAGGGTAGGGTGGGCGGAGACGTCGACCGCTCGAAAGTAGACCGTCAGCAGCCCAGTCTCACCCAGGCTCGGCAGTAGCTCGCGCGTCATCCGGGCGGTGTGCGCGTCCTGGAGCAAGATCTTCTTGAGGACCGATTGCTGATCGATCAGGGGAGGCTCGCACTCGGAGACGTGGAGATCTTCGAATAGACCCGCGAGGTCGTCAACCGTGGGCGCGAGGAGCGCTAGCTCGGAGGTCAGCTCGGAGGGCCACGAAAGACGGTCCGTCCCGGTGCCGTGCTCCCGAATGCGGGGTGACACGAGAAAACCACCCACCGGATAGGCCGGCCAGGTGCCCCAGTAGCCGATGACACCGACCGGGACGTCGCGCTCGGAAAGAAGACTCCATACGGGTTTGGCCCGCCAGTGTACGCTCTGCGTCTCGACGAGCCGGCTCGTGGGCGCGGCGAAACCGGTCAGGAGGCGGCGGGCTTGGAAGGCGGGGTCGAGCTCGTAGATGACGTTTCCCGCCCGATCCTCCACCCTCAGAGAGGCGAGCTCGGCAACGCGAGCCCCGCGAGGACGTGAGAATACGAGCTCGACTTCGTTGTGTATCGACGTGGCCAGACCGGGTGGGACGACGACAGCGACGTCACTCCACTCGGGCGTCACTCGCGCGGCTCCGAGCGGTGCGCGGTTCATCGCGACCGTGACGTCCTGTGTGCCCGAGCTCGGGTGCGAGCGCAGCCGCAACACCAACCGCAACGCCGTATCGCGGGAATGTTCCGGCAAGCGCAAGACCGCGCGCCCGTCCGCTTCCGCGGTAATCCATACCGACGACGAGCCGGGCGCCGGGAGCACGAAGTCGCGCACGCCGTGTTTTTCGGGAACTTTACCGGTTGCGATCGACGTCCACACGATCGGGGACCAAAAATCGCTCCTCTGATTCTCGCTGAACAACCGTCGGGAAGCCCATGACTGGAGCGGACCCGACGCCCCGTCGCGAATCAGGCGGTCGAGAGTTGGAACTCGCCCCTGCGCGCGCAACTCGTTGACGAAGTCAAGGCTTGCGCCATCCACACCGATGAGAACGACCAGCGGCGGAGGCTCCGACCGCCCGCAGCCGACGCCCGAGATCATGACGGTGAGCAGGAGTCGGTTGAGAGCGTTGTCTGAGCGCACTGATGACTTTCCTCCTGCGAGGACGCTACCGCGAAGAGCTCGACACCGACAAACGGCCGCCCGCTCAGGCGGGACGCGGCGTCAGAAGCCGCTCTCCCTGTACTTCCCGGTGGGTGCTCAGGAACGTCTCCGCGCGGGTCAGCTCTTTCAAATGGGACGGCATTCTAAGAATGTTGGGCAAGAGCCACGGTGATCGAAGCGCTACGATGGCGAGGTTCTCGAGCGCGGTCCAATCGAGCTCGAACCGGTTGGCGACCCGGTGGACGCGCGCGACTTGCTCGTAGAACTCCGCGGGCTCCATCTTCATCGGGGAGAGCGCGGTGAACAGGGAGAACGCGGGGTGGGTCACGACGCTCCGATCGGCGAGATCGGCATGCCGGCGGAGCTCGTCTTCATACAGCTCGGTGCCCGGAAGCGGCGTGGCGATGGTGAAGTTCGAGACGTTGATGACACCTCGATGCGCCTCGAGGAAACGGGCCATCTCGTCGAAATAAGCGCGGTCCGCATCGCACGGGATCACGAACTGCGCCGTGACGAAGACGCCCCACTCGGAAGCTTTACGGAGAGCTTCGCTGTTGACGTCGACGGTGGTGCGTTTGCTGTACTCGTCGAGCTGGTCGTCGGTCACCGCTTCGACGCCGAACAGAATTCTCTGCAGGCCACCTCGGTCTGCCCACGCCCGAAAACGCGCTTCTTGCCGGAGGAAGAGATCGGTCCGCGTCTCGGTGGTGAACCACAGCTCGTGCCGCCGCGAGGGGAGCCACTCGGCCGCGACCCATTCCAGCAGCGGGTCATGCAGGGCCTGGAGCTGTGATTCGGTCGCCTGCATCCAGATATCGTCGGCGAAGAAGTACGCCCTGATGAACTCCGGCAGACAGCGAAGGTCGTGCTTCACATTGTCGAGCGCCGCCACGTTCACCCGCCGCCCGTGCACTTTCCAGACGCTGCAAAACGTACAGTCGAACGGGCAGCCCTCACTCATTTGCCCCATGCCCGTCGGGCGGTAGCCCTGGTAGTAATGACGCCAGTAGCTTCTCGGTAAACGATCCCACGCGTAAGGAAGAAGGGCGTCCATGGCTATCTCTTCCGCAAGCGGGCCCAGAGCCCACTGACCTTGCTTGCGCGAGTAAAAGCCTGCCGGGGAGTCGGGTCTCGTGCCGTCTCGCCTGAGAGACGTGCACAAGGCCGCGAGCGCTGCATCGCCGTGCCGGAACCCGATGAAGTCGATGTCGGCGTCGAAAAACGACGCGGGATCCTCGGAGGCTCCGGTCCCTCCCATGACGATGACGGTCTCGGGAGAGTGTCGTCGCACCGCCGTCGCGATCGCCATGGCTTCATCGCCGTTCGAAGTAAACGTCAGAGAGATGGCGACGAGCGCGGGGGGGCTCGAGCGCAGCAATTCGTCGAAGCGTTTTCGCTCGCGCGGGATTCGAAGATCCAGGATCACGACGCGTGAGTCGTCGATTTGCCCGGCCAATCTCACTGCGGCGAGCGGCGGATAGTTCGCGACGGCGGGGAGCCCGAAGCGACGCGTGATCTGATTGATGTCGGGCTCGACGAGGAGAATGGGGCCTTGCTTCAAGACGTTTTGGGCCATGGTCGCTTTGGGATCGTAGCGGATAAAGGTGGCTAGCGTCCAAATCCCACCTTGTAGTAACCTCTTGACCCGCTTGCCGATGCGGGCGGCGTACGAGCTATTTCTGAGAACGTTTTGACGCAGATTTTCTTTACCCGAAAACCCCGAGGAGACCTTTCATGAAGATCCCCGTCAGCATCACCGTCAACGGGAAAGAGACTTCGTCCGAAGTCGAGCCCCGGCTGCTGTTGGTGCACTACCTAAGAGATGTTCTGGGCTTGACCGGCACGAACGTCGGTTGTGACACGACCCAGTGCGGATCTTGCACGATCTTGGTCGACGGCACCGCCGTCAAGTCTTGCACCATTCTCACCGTGCAAGCCGATGGGAGCGACGTCATGACGATCGAAGGGCTCGCGCCGAATGGCGAGCTCCATCCCATCCAGCAAGCCTTCTGGGACAATCACGGTCTGCAGTGTGGCTTTTGTACGCCGGGGATGATCATGACGGCGACCGAGCTCTTGAAGAAGAACCCCAAAGCGACGGAGCAGGAAGTCCGCCACGGCCTCGAAGGCAACATTTGTCGATGCACCGGCTACGAGAACATCGTCAAGTCGATCGTCGCCGCGGAGAGTATGGCGTCCCCGACCAAGACGAAGAAGGCCGGCAAGAGCGCGAAAGGGGCCGCGTCGTGAGCTACATCGGAAAGAGCGTCAAGCGGGTGGAAGACCCCCGCTTCATTCAAGGCCAGGGCCGTTATGTCGGCAATATCCATCTTCCCGGAATGGTCTATCTCGCCATCAAGCGCAGCCCCTACGCGCACGCGGTGATCAAGAAATTTCGTACCAAGAAAGCCGAGGCCCATCCAGGCGTGGTCGCGGTGTTCACCGGCGCGGATCTCGTGGAAGCGGGGCTCGGTGCCATGCCTTGCGGCTGGAACGTCCCGGACCAAAAGACCCCGATCCGGCAAATCCTCGCCACGGACAAAGCCCGTCACGTGGGAGACGGCATCGCCGTCGTCGCCGCGGAGGATCCTTACACCGCGGTCGACGCGTTGGAGCTCATCGAGGTCGACTACGAACCTCTGGATGCCGTGATCGACGCGCGAAAGACGACGGATGTCGGAATGCCGCTCATTCACGACGACGTCCCGGAGAACACGAGCTACGAGTGGTCCCTCGGTGACAAGGACGCGTGCGATGAAGCTTTCGCTGCGGCCGACCACATCGTCGATCTCGAGCTCACGAACCAAAGGCTCATCCCGAACGCGATGGAGCCCCGGGCGTGCGTGGCGCAGTGGAGCGGACCGACCGAGGAGATGACGGTCTGGACGACGAGCCAGAATCCGCAGCCCATTCGATTGCTCTTGAGCGCCTTCACTTTGTTCATCCCCGAGAATCGATTGCGGGTGATCTCTCCGGATGTCGGAGGCGGGTTCGGAAGCAAGATCTTTCACTACCCGGAGGAGGTCATCACGCCTTGGGTGGCGCGGAAGATCAATCGCCCCGCGAAGTGGGTCGCGACCCGGTCGGAGTCTTCGGTGACCGACTCCCAGGGGCGCGACCATGTGACGGTCGCGAGAATGGCTCTCAAAAAAGACGGCGAGATTACCGGAGTGCACGTCACCACCTGGGCGAATATGGGAGCCTATCTCTCGACCTTCGCTCCGCTGATCCCCACCGCTTTTTACATCACCCTCTTCGCGGGCTTGTACAAAGCGAAAGGCATTTGGGGAGAGGTGTACGGGACCTTGACGAATACGGTTCCGGTCGACGCCTATCGCGGCGCCGGTCGACCCGAAGCGTCTTACTTGATCGAGCGTCTCATCGACGTCGCCGCGCACGAGCTCGGTATCGACTCGGTAGAGATTCGCCGGCGGAACTTCATCGGCAAAGACGAGTTCCCGTACCAGACGCCAGTCGCATTGCAATATGACAGCGGCGACTACCATCGACTGTTCGACAAGGCCACGAGCATGGCGGGCTACGAGCAGATGCGTGCGGAACAAGGGCAGGCCCGCAACGACGGAAGACTGGTCGGTATCGGGGTCTCCGGTTGCATCGAGGCGAGTGGACCGGCGCCCTCCGCGGTGGCCGGTGCCCTGGGCTCGGCGGTCGGGTTCTGGGAGAGCGGCGTCGTACGGGTGCACCCGTCCGGAAAAGTGACCGTTCTCACCGGCTCTCACTCACACGGTCAGGGACATGAGACGACGTTCGCCCAGATCGTCGCGGATCAGCTCGGCATCGATCTCGGCGATATCGAGGTCGTTCATGGAGACACCGGGAGAGTGCCGTTCGGGATGGGCACCTACGGAAGCCGTAGCGCCGCCGTGGGAGGCAGCGCGCTCGTGATGAGCACCGAAAAAGTGAAGACGAAGCTCATGAAGATCGCGGCGCATCAGCTCGAGGCGGCCGACGAGGACATGGTCTACGATACGGAGAAAGGCGTCGTTCACGTCAAAGGCTCACCGGAGCGTGCGAAGCCGTTTGCCGAGCTCGCCTTCGCGGCCTACTCCGCTCACAACCTTCCCGCGGGGCTCGAGCCGGGGCTCGACGAGACGTCGTTCTACGATCCGTCGAACTTCACTTTTCCCAATAGCGCCCACATTTGCCAAGTCGAGATCGATACCGAGACCGGCGAGGTGGAGCTTCAGCGCTACATCGCCGTGGACGACGTCGGTAACGTGATCAATCCGATGCTGGTGGAAGCTCAGATCCAAGGCGGTATTGCCCAAGGGGTGGGGCAAGCCTTGTGGGAGCAGGGAGTCTATGACGAGAGCGGTCAGCTCGTGACCGCGTCGATGATGGAATACGCTCTGCCAAGAGCCGACTTCTTTCCGCCGTTCGAGATCGGGCGCACCGAGACCCCTTCGCCGCACAATCCGCTGGGGGTCAAGGGAGCCGGAGAGATGGGAACGATTGCGAGCACAGTGGCGGTGGCGAACGCAGTCATGGACGCGCTCGCGCCTTTGGGGATTCGGCACTTGGACATGCCGCTGACCCCCGACAAGATCTGGAGTGCGATTTCGAGCGTCGGTGCCGCATCGACGGCGAAAGTCGAATATTTTGGGGGAGACTGATAGATGTATCCAGCACAGTTCGATTACTACCGTCCGAAGAGCTTGAAAGAAGCGATCTCTCTACTGAAGAAGAAAAAAGACGCCAAGCTCCTCGCGGGAGGTCACAGCTTGATCCCCGCGATGAAGCTGCGCGTCAGCTCGCCAGCGACCCTCATCGACATCGGTCGCATCAAAGGCCTCGAAGGCATCAAAGCGTCGAAGACCTCGGTGAAGATCGGCGGGCTTGCGACCCACGCGGCCATCGAAAGCTCACCGGAGCTTCGCTCGGCGTGCCCGATACTGGCCGAGGCTGCGGGACATATCGGCGACATCCAAGTGCGGAATCGAGGCACTATCGGCGGGAGTCTGGTGCATGCGGATCCCGCTGCCGACTATCCGACGGTCATGTTGGCGCTCGAAGCGAGCTTCACGCTCACTGGAGTGAAGGGGAAGCGCAAGGTCGCTGCCGACGCGTTCTTCGTCGATTTGTTCGAGACCGCGCTCAAGCCCGGTGAAGTGCTCACCGATGTCAACGTTCCGGTCATGCGAGCGGGGCAGGGAGGCTGCTACATCAAACACCGCCACCCGGCTTCGAGCTACGCGGTCGTGGGCGTGGCGGCCATCGTGACTCTCGCGGACGGCGCCGTCGATGCCGTGCAGCTCGCGGTGGGAGGAGCGACGCCCAACCCGGTGCTCATCAAGACGGTGCATCACGCGTTGGTCGGTCAAAAACCCACGCCGGCGGCGATTGCCTCCGCCTGCGAGAACGTCGCGGAGGCGATCGAGGATCCACTCGGTGACCTCTATGCCTCGGGTGAGTACCGTACCCATCTCGCGACAGTGCTCTCACGCCGGGCGTTGACTGAAGCCGTGAAGCGAGCGAAGAAGCAAAAGTAGCCGAGCGTTGCCAACACGGCCACACGGTTCCATCGACTCCATCGAAGCGCTACAAGCGCGTTTGCGCGAGGAGCTCTACGTGTCCGATCGCGGACTCGCGACGAGCCTCTTTCTCGCGTTGAAGCTCGAACGGCCGCTATTTCTCGAGGGGGAGGCCGGCGTCGGCAAGACCGAGATCGCGAAAGTCATCTCGACGATCTTGGACACCGACCTCATTCGGCTTCAATGCTACGAGGGTCTCGACGTCAGTCAGGCCGTGTACGAGTGGAATTACACCCGACAGATGATGCAGATCCGGCTCGCGGAGAGCCGGGACGAGAGGCTGGAGGAGCAAGATCTCTTCGGTCCCGACTTCTTGTTGCGTCGTCCTCTCTTGCAAGCGATCGACGAGTCGCAAGAAAAAGCGCCGGTGCTGTTGATCGATGAGGTGGACCGTAGCGACGAGGAGTTCGAGGCGTTCTTGCTCGAGCTGCTGTCGGACTTCCAAGTGAGTGTTCCGGAGATAGGAACCTTTACTGCCAAGCACCGACCGGTCGTCGTGGTGACGTCGAATCGCACCCGGGAAGTTCACGACGCGTTGAAGCGTCGGTGTCTCTACTTCTGGATCGACTATCCCGATTTCGAAAAAGAGCTCGAGATCGTGCGCGCGAAAATGCCGGAGGCCTCCGAGCAGCTCTCGCGCCAAGTCACCGGCTTCGTCCAAGAGATCCGGGAGCTCGAGCTGTACAAAAAGCCCGGCGTCGCCGAGACCATCGACTGGATCCGAGCACTCGTCGCGTTGGATCGGGAAGCCCTCGATGAGAGCGTCGTGGAAGACACCCTCGGCGTGTTGCTCAAGTATCGAGACGACGTCGATCACGTAAGAGGCGCGCAAACCGAGAAGATCCTGAGCCGCGTGAGAGCGTCGGGGTAGCGCTTCTTTTCGTGTCGGCGCCGTCCTCACCCCCGCATCTCCTCCGCAACTTGGTCTTGTTCGGCCGGGTCCTTCGAGGCCTCGGCCTCGATGTCAACCCCGGCCGACTCCTCGACCTGTCGCGAGCGCTCTCACTCGTGTCGATCGGACGCCGCTCCGATTTCTACCATGCCTCGCGCTCGCTCCTCGTCCACCGTCGTGAAGACATCCCGCTGTTCGATCAAGCGTTCGAGATGTTCTGGCAAACACCGCTCGATGAGTGGGATCTTCGGGAGCTTCGCGGTCGCCGGCTGAAGCGCCCCGATCCGGGGCCCGTGGTCGCGCCTCCGAGCGTGAGTCCACCGGGCGGTCGAGATCCGAGTCAGGAGGACGCTCCGGAGCGGGAGGTGATCGAAGTCACCAAGACGTTCAGCTCGAGCGAAGCGCTGGCCCACAAAGATTTTTCGGAGCTGAGCGAAGAAGAGGTGCTGGAAGTCCGAAAGCTCATGGCCTCCCTCGTTTGGCGGCTCGGCGAGCGCACGACCCGGCGGTATCGTCGAGGAGCGGGAGGAGCCGGAGACCGACTGGACTTGAGGCGTACGCTGCGACAGAGCATGCGCCACGGAGGTGAGATCCTTCGCTTTGCTAAACGAAGGCGCACGAGCAAGCCGCGACCTCTCGTCGTGATCGCGGATATCAGCGGCTCGATGGAGCGCTACACCCGCTTGTTGCTCCATTTCATCTATAGCTTGACTCATGGGCTCGGTCAGCGAGTGGAGGCGTTTGCCTTCGCCACGCGCTTGTCTAGGCTCAGTCGCCACATGGAAGACCGTGATGTCGAGCGGGCGCTCGCCGGCGTGTCTCACGAAGTCGTCGATTGGTCCGGCGGTACGCGCATCGGCGCATGCTTGCGCACCTTCAATCTCGACTGGGCGCGCCGGGTATTGAGCGGGGGCGCGGTCGTGTTGTTGATTAGCGATGGGTGGGATCGAGGGGATCCGGAGGTGCTCGCCCATTCGATGGCGCGGCTCGAGAGAAGCTGCGAACGGCTCATCTGGCTCAACCCGCTTCTCGGCTCGCCGGAATACGAACCTTTGACCAGAGGCATGGTCGCGGCGTTGCCCTATGTGGATGACTTCCTCCCAGTGCATAATCTGACAAGCTTGGAAGCTCTGGCCCGGCATCTGGAAAAAATAAGGTAGACACGACGATGAGTGTGAGGGATATCGCTGAGGACGTGGCGCGATGGCGCGACGACGGACAAGACGTTGCCCTTGCGACCGTGGTCCGTACGTGGGGATCGGGGCCTCGCGGACCGGGTGCGAAAATGGCGATGACCGCCGATGCTCGCATCGCAGGCTCCGTGAGCGGAGGGTGCGTCGAATCGGCGGTGGTCGACGAGGCGCGCGAGGTCTTGAAAACCGGACAGCCCAAGCTGCTGCGCTACGGGGTCGCTGATGAGACCGCCTGGGAGGTCGGGCTCTCTTGTGGCGGCACCATCGAAATTCTCGTCGAGCCGTTGACCACGGAGATCTTCGAGTCCTATCAGCGGGCCCGCCGAGACGGCTTGGGGGTAGCCCGCGCGTTGGTGCTCAACGCGTCGGGGCCCGAGCACTCCATTCTGGTCCAAGAAGGGACCGCCGCGTCGACTCCTTTAGCCGCTGCCGCTGTCTCGGCGCTCGAGGCCGGACGAAGCGAGTGGGTCGAGCTCTCCGACGGAGGGGAGGCTTTCGTCGATGTCGAGCTTCCCGACCCGAGACTCATCATGATTGGAGGGGTGCACGTCGCCGTGGCGCTCACTTCGATGGCAAACGCGCTGGGATACCACACCGTCGTCGTCGATCCGCGAGGCGTTTTCGGAAGCGAAGAGCGTTTCCCTCACGTGTCGAAGTTGGTGAGGGAGTGGCCGGATGACGCTCTTCGCGCGCTCGGCCTCAATCGAGCGAGCGCGGTCGCCACCTTGTCTCACGATCCGAAGCTGGACGATCCGGCATTGGAAGTCGCTCTTCCGAGCGACGCGTTTTACGTGGGCGCCTTGGGAAGTCGACGCACTCACGACAAGCGCCGCCATCGACTGCTGGAGCGCGGCGTCACGGCCGAGGAGCTCGAAAGACTTCACGCACCGATCGGCATGTCCATCGGATCCCGAACCCCTCAAGAGATAGCTCTCTCGGTCATGGCTCAGATCGTCGCGACCCGCAACGGAGTCCCAGCGTGAAGCGCGTCAATCTGCTCAGGCTCGTCTTTACCGGAGCGCTCGGAGCCGCCACTCTCGCGGCCGCGACGGCTTCGTCCCAGGAAATGGACCAAAGGCGGTTCGAGTTCACCTATGTTGCGGAGCTCGACGTGCCCGAGGGCACAGAGCGCGTCCAGATGTGGTTGCCCTATCCGAGCGGCAACGACTATCAAGAGGTCCGCCTCGTCTCTATCGACTCTTCCGTGCCGACCAAGGTGTATCAGGAGTACCTCTATCGAAACTCGATGCTCTTTCTTTCGACCTCCGATCCCGATCTCAGTCGGATCAAGGTGGAAATGGTGTTCCGCGTCACCCGCAAGGAGCATCGCGAAGAGGGTTTCGCGGAGCTCGAGGATCCGTTCGGCTTCGTCGATGCCACGGCCTCGCGCTGGCTGAGTCCGGACCGCCTGGTACCTCTCGACGCCTTCGTTCGTGAGCTCGCCGCGGAGGTGACGGAGGGAAAGAAAACCGTGGTCGACAAAGCGAAAGCTATCTTCGACTACACCGTCGACACCCTCGAATACGACCAGAGCGGAACCGGCTGGGGCCGAGGTGACATCTACTACGCGTGCGACAAGAAGCGGGGGAATTGCACCGACTTTCACGCCGTGTTCATTGGTCTGGCCCGAGCTTCCAACATCGCGGCCAAGTTTCAGATCGGATTTCCGATCCCTCGAGAAAGAGGCGAAGGCGAGATCGCGGGCTACCACTGCTGGTCGGAGTTCTACGTGCCGGGTTACGGCTGGGTGCCGGTCGACACGTCCGAAGCGAACAAGCACCCCGACAAACGCGACTACTTCTTCGGCGCCCATGATCCCGATCGGGTCGAGTTCTCCCTGGGTCGCGACGTAAAGCTCAATCCGCAGCAGGCCGGGCCCGACCTGAACTTCTTCATTTACCCCTACGCGGAAATCGATGGGAAGCCGACCCGTGACGTCCGAAGACAGTTCTTCTATAAAGACCTCGACGTCGCCACCGGCGATCCCTAGCCCTCGAGGTAGGGTCCTCATCGTCGTACTCGTCGCTGCGGCGGCGTTGACGCGCGCGTTCTACTTCGATCTGGAGGACCCGCGGCGAGTGGTGCTCGCCTTGGCCGCGCTCGGTTTTCTCTTCGCACCGATGTCGGAACGCGCGTTGCGCCCCTGGCTTTTCGCGGTGGCCGTCGCCGCTCTTGGTTGGGCAGGCACCCTCGCGGCCTCCGAGCCGCGCGCGTGGTGGTTGTGGATGCTCTGTGCCGTGACCGGAGCGTTTCTCGCGGTGCGCGGAGGGTCGCGGGCGGCGGCCTTCTATCTCCCGGGTGCGTCAGAAGGTGAGCCCGAGCGACAGCAACGAACGATCCGTCGACAGCTGCAGCTCAGTGGGGTCGCGTTTCTCGTCGTGTTCGTTCTCGACGGTGAGATCGAGCTTTATCCGATGTGGAGGGCGTCGATCTTGTTCCTCTCGGCGCTCCTCTTCCTGCGCTTTTTCTTGCTGCAAGGGAAATATTTGAAGCTCGCCGCGCGGCCGCTCGATCCGGCGGGCTTGGTGCCCGCTCAGCGGGTGCCGTTATTGCTCGTGATGTTCATCGGAGGAGCCACGCCCTACCTCGACCGGCTTCTCCCCGAGAGTGACGTCGGCCCGCTTCTCGTCAGCTCGATGCTACTCCTGGTGCTCGCGGGTCTGTTATTCGTGCTCGCCGTGATCCGCCTCGGCTGGCCGAGACCCGCGGTGCGCAAGGCGAGCTTTCTCGCGGGCATGGCACTTGCCTTGGCACTCGCGGCGGCGCTCGTCGAGCTGGAAGCATGGGGTACCTATCGGTTCACTTTCTTCTCGACGGCCTGTACCGCCGTGCTCGTCGTCCTACCTTTTGCTCACTCGACGACCCGCTTGTTCGAGCCCTACCCGAAGCTGGCAACGGTCATCCCGACCACGATGCTGTCGGTGATGTGTTTCCCCGTGACGGCGATGAACGGAGCGAGGTGGAGCCTTTCCTCGTCGGGATTCTTGTTCGCGTTCGCGATCTTGGTGCTGCTCTATCATCTGGTGGTGGCGTGGCGCGAAAGGCGGGTTGACTCTATCTACCTCTTGTCGTCTCTCGCAGTGCTGGGGGCTTTGTTCGGGGCGGATATTGCCGGTTGGACGCATCATCCGAGTGCGTGGAAGATGTTTTTCTTGTCTCTGTGCTTCGTTCTCGCGGCGGTGGATTTCTTGGA
>JAJCXL010000180.1 GCA_029263435.1 Acidobacteriota bacterium
CCAAACACCCAGCCAAACACGATGAGCGGGAGCAGGATGGTAAGGAAAACGCAGGTGACCGCGACCACGGCCGGTAGGCGCTTTTCGAAGAACCGGTAGAACGGCTGGAGCACGAACGCGAGGAGCATGGCCACGAACAGCGGCAGGAACACGCTCGAAAACGTCGTCGCGAACCGGATGAAGAGGTAGAAGAGCCCGAGTCCGACGCTTACGATGACGCCTGCCGATAGCGCCGTGAGCGCAGCGGCGACGGTCGCCTGTTGGCGGGGGCTCAGCTCGATATTCATGGGAGGGACGCTACTCGATGAGCATACCAGAAGACGGCGTCACTGTTGCATCGGGTAGAATCGCGGTCATGCGAACTCGAATGCTCTTGCTAGGTCTCGTTTTTGGGCTCACCGCGGCTTCGGCCCGGACTCAGGAGATCGATTGGGACGCGGTGACGGAAGAGGCGGTGTCGACGCTTCGCGAATATATCCGCTTCGATACGACGGTGCCGCCGGGAGACGTGCGCGGCTCCGCGGACTTCTTACAGGAGATCCTCGAGCGCGAAGGCCTGCCGGTGACCCGCTTCGAGCCAGGGCCGGGTAAGGTCAACCTCTTTGCTCGGATCGAAAGCGCCACCGCCGAGCCGGCTCACAAGCCGATCCTGCTGCTCCATCACATGGATGTCGTCCCCGCCGACGCCTCCCGCTGGGGGGACGTCGACCCGTTCGGCGGCGAGCTGTCGGACGGCTACATCTGGGGTCGGGGCGCGATGGACATGAAGGGCACCGGCACGATGCACTTGATGGCGTTTCTCACTCTCAAACGTCAGAACGTCGCGCTCGACCGTGACGTCATTCTCATGGCGGTCGCCGATGAAGAGATCGCGGGTCCGCTCGGCGCACGTTACATGGTCGACAACCACTACGACGCGCTCGACCCGGAATACGTGCTCGATGAGGGCGGCTTTGGAAGTCGAGAGATGTACGCGGAGGACAAGCTCGTCTTCAGCATTTCGGTCGCCGAGAAGCAAGTCGTGTGGCTCAAGATCCGAGCGGAAGGGGTGTCCGGTCATGGCTCCCAGCCGAACGCAGACAATCCGAACGACCGTCTCGTGAGGGCGCTTGGACGCTTGCTCGACGCGCCTTTTCCTTCGAGCCCGAGCCCGGTCGTGCGGGCGCTGCGCGAGACGCTCGGTACGCTCGCGGAGAACAAGTTCACGAACGCGATTCAGAACACGACGTTATCCTTGACGTCGCTCCAGTCCGGCGTCGGCTCTCCTCCGAAGATCAACGTCATCCCCTCGGTCGCCGAAGCCACCATCGACTGTCGGCTGATTCCGGGCACCGACGCGAGTGAGTTCATCGAGGAAGTGAAGGCCGGGCTCGGCGATGACGGTCTGACGGTCGAGGTCGCCCTTGTCGGCGAAGAATCGGTGGTCACCCCGCACGATACGCCTTTGTATCGAGCTCTCGCTTCCGCGATCGTCCGCCACAACCCCGAAGCAACGGTCGTTGCCTCCCTCATTCCGTATGGGACGGATTCGAACGTGTTCCGGCACCGGGGCGCGCTCAGTTACGGTCTTCTGCCCATGGTGCTCACCGCGTCCATCGTGTCTTCTATGCATAGTGATGCAGAGCGCATACCCGTCTCCGAAGTCGAAAAAGCGATTCGTATCTTTTACGAGGCACTGATACAGGTGGCTGGCACCTAATGGGTTGACATGTTATGCGGTGTAGATTAATATTTATGCATTCGCTCGAGAGTGAGGGAGCGACGTCATGACGAAGCCAGCGATCGATACCATTGTTCTCGGGGCCTCCGGCTACGTAGCCGGCGAGCTCCTCCGTCTACTGAGCGGGCACGAGGGGCTCCAGCTGAAAGCTGCCGTCTCCGAGAGTCAGGCCGGAAAGCCGCTCGACGCGGTCTTTCCGCAGCTTCAGTCGAGCTTCGATGGGCACACCTTCTGTCCTCCGAGCGAGCTCGCCAGCATCACCTCTAGCGCGAAAGGACCGCTCGCGATCTTCTCCGCTGCCAACCACGGCGCCTCCGCCTCTTTGGTGAAGGATGTGCTCGAGCAAACGAGCGGCGCCTCGGACGTTCACGTCGTCGACTTGTCCGCCGATTTCCGATACACGGACGCCGCGGCCTACGAGGCGGTCTACGGACAGCCGCACGGAGCGCCATCGTTGTTGCCGCGCTTCGCGAGCGCGCTCCCCGAGCACCTCGACGAGAATCCAGAACATGTCGGACACCCGGGCTGTTTCGCGACCGCCCTTCTTCTCAGCATCGTGCCTCTCTTGAAGCTCGGCATCGTCGAGCCGGAGCTCTTCGCGGTAGGTGTTACCGGTAGTACCGGTTCGGGTCGCTCGCCGAAAGAGACCACGCATCATCCTCTCCGTCAGAGCAATCTCTTCGCCTACAACCCGCTGCGCCACCGCCACGTCCCCGAGGTCGTCGCCATCACCGAGGCGAGAAGCGGCGTCAAGCCAACGCTTCATTTCGTCCCGCATTCGGGCCCGTTCGCCAGAGGCATACACATGACGATCCAAGGCAAGCTCAAGTCCAAGCTCGACACGGACGCGGTGGCTGCCGAGCTCGAGACGTTCTACGCGTCGGCGCCTTTCGTGCGCGTCGTCGACGGCACCCCGAAAGTCAAAGACGTCGTCGCGAGCAACTATGCGCACCTAGGTGTCGCCGTCGATAACGACTCACTCGCGATCTTCTCCGTCGTCGACAACTTGACCAAAGGAGCTGCGGGCGGCGGCCTGCAGTGGATGAACCGTTTGCACGGGCTTCCGGAGACCATGGGCTTGACCTTCTCCGGCCCCGGTTGGATCTAGTCGCATGGCCATCAAGACCTCTCGACTCCTCGACGTTTACCCTCAGCTCGACTTCGAGCCCGTGTCGGGCCACGGCGTCCACCTCAAGTGCTCCGACGGGCGCGAGATTCTCGATCTCTATGGCGGGCACGCGGTGGCGTGCTTGGGCTTCGGACATCCCAGAGTCGTCGAGACCCTGGCGCAACAAGCCGAGACCCTCACGTTCCAGACCAATGCCGTGCCTCTCGCGGTCCGAGAGCGCGCGGCCTCACGTCTCGCATCGCTGTCGCCCGACGGCCTGGATCAAATTTTCTTCGTCAACAGCGGCGCCGAAGCGAACGAGAACGCGCTGAGACTCGCCTTTCTCGGAGGCGGCGGCCGTCGACACCACGTGGTCTCCGTCGAGCACGGATTTCACGGACGCACCGCGGCCGCGGGCGCGGTGAGCTTCGGCTCGGAGAAGTGGTACGCGTTTCCGCAGCCGCCGTTTCCGGTCCGCTTCATTCCGCGCAACGAGACCGCCGGCCTCGAAGAGGCCATCGACGACGACACTGCTGCCGTGATCGTCGAGCCGGTGCAAGGCATGGCCGGCGCGTTCGACCTCGAGACGCCTTTTCTCGCTGCGCTCCGCGAGCGTTGCGACGCCACGGGTGCGACCCTCATCTTCGATGAAGTGCAATGCGGCGTCGGCCGTACCGGCTACGGCTTCGCGTGCGAAGGGGTGGGGGTCCAGCCGGATATCGTGACGACCGCCAAGTCGCTCGCCGCGGGCTTTCCCGTCGGCGCTGTATTGATGAGCGATGACGTCGCCGATCGAGCTTTCAAAGGGAGCTTGGGCACGACCTTCGGCGGCGGACCGATGGCCTGTGCGCTCGTCGAGACCGTCATCGATACCATCGAGTCCGAGGGGTTATTGGCGCATGTAAAGAAAGTGTCCGACCACATCCGGGAGCGCTGCGTCGTCGGCCCGGTCGAGCGCATTCAAGGCGCGGGATTTCTTCTCGGATTAGTCTGCAACATTCCTGCGAAAGACGTCCGGGATGCGCTCCTCGCCCAGGACATTCTCGTGGGGACGAGCTCCGATCCCAACGTCATCCGCCTCATGCCGCCGTTGATTCTGCCCGAAGCGCACGTGGACGAGCTCGCGGAGAAGTTGAGCGCATGCGCGGTCTGAACGATCTCAGCGACCTCTCTCGAGAGGAGGTCGACGCGCTCATCGAGCTCGCGATCCGACTCGAGCACCATCCCGAGCCCGAGGCGCTCGCAGGCAAAGTGCTCGCGCTCTTTTTCTTGAGCCCCTCTTTGCGCACGTCGACGTCGTTTCAAGCGGCGATGACGCGTCTTGGCGGCGGGTCTTTCATCGTCTCCCCCGAATCCGCCATCCACGGTCTCGAGTTTGCTCCCGACGTCAAGATGGACGGCGACAAAGCCGAGCACATCCGCGAAGCCATCCCCGTCCTTGCGTCCTACGGCGATGCGTTGGGGATCCGGGCCTTCGCGCCCAAACGCTCTCTCGAAGACGATATCGACGATCGCGAGTTTCAATCGATGTCCGCGCTGTCCACCGTCCCGGTCATCAACATGGAGTCGGCCATCCGCCACCCCTGTCAGAGCCTCGCGGACTGGAAAACGCTCGACGAGCTCGACGTGCCCTCTTCGGGTGGGAAGTTCGTTCTGAGCTGGGCCAATCATCCGCGAGCCTTGCCCTTGGCCGTCCCCGCATCGACGGTACACATGGCCGCCATGCGAGGCATGGATGTCACCGTCTTGCGTCCGGAGGGTTTCGCACTTCCCGACCGCGTCATGGCGCGTGCCCGTCGGGCGGCGGATCTTTCCGGGGGCTCGGTGGCGGAAACCTCGGACGCTCGGGATGCTCTCAATGGAGCCCATGTCGTCTATGCGAAAGCGTGGTCTTCGGCCAAACACTACGGCAACGACGACGCCGAGCGGGAGCTAAAGAAAGACCTCGCCCATTGGTGCGTTACGGAAAGCTGGTTCGAAGGCGCCACCCCTGAGTGTCGCTTCATGCATTGCCTTCCGGTCCGGCGAGGCGTCGTCGTCACGCCGAACGTGCTCGAAGGGCCGCGAAGCCTCGTGATCCAACAAGCCCGCAATCGCATGTGGGCCCAAATGGCGATCTTGCATTCGATCCTGGCGACCTCGAGCTGAGCAGGAATATGAAGACTACGACCGAATCTGCCGTCAAAGACCCCGATGCTCGCGCGATCGTCGTGACCGCGCTCAAGCAAGCAACGCCTTATATCCGCATGTTCAAAGGCAAGACCTTCGTGTTGAAAGCGGGCGGCGCTATCTTCGCGAGCGAGCAAGCGACCAAAGCGCTCATCGAGCAAGTAGCACTCCTGCACCAGCTCGGGGTTCGCATCGTGTTCGTGCACGGCGGCGGACCGCAAGCAACGCTGCTCGCCAAACAGCTCGGCATCGACACGCAGATGGTTCAAGGGCGACGTGTCACCAACGAAGCGTCGCTCGAAGTCACCACGATGGTTTTGAACGGACTCATCAACACCCGCATCCTCGCCGCCTGTCGCGACGTCGATGTCCCTGCGATTGGGCTCTCCGGCGTTGACTGCGGCCTCATCAAAGCGTCGAAGCGGCCGCCCGTGGTGATGGAAGACAATGCCGAGCCGGTCGACTTTGGCTTCGTCGGTGACATCGACAGCGTCGAGATCGACGTCCTAGAAAAACAGCTCGGTCTAGGCGTCGTCCCGGTCGTGAGTCCGCTCT
>JAJCXL010000181.1 GCA_029263435.1 Acidobacteriota bacterium
ACTCTCCTCGGTCTCATTTTTAGAAAAGTGCCGATCGACGCGTTCGTCGAGGCCTTGACCGTCGCGGACTATGTCGGCTTTTTCTGGGCGCTCCTCCCGTTCTCCGTGTTCTATTTCGTTCTCGATACGGTCGTGCTCCGCTACACCATGCAGTGGTTTCACGGCACGCTATCTCTGACGGATCTTCTACCGGTGCGGGCGGTGGACTACCTCCTGTCGATTCTCAATCACCGCGTCTCGCAAGGAGCGATGATCGTCTACCTCTCCCGCCGAGTCTCGGCGGGGCTGCTCGAAGTGACGAGCACGATCCTCTTTCTGGACCTTCTTCAAAAGACCCATCTCGTGCTTTGGGCAGGCGTGGGCATGCTCTTCGTCCTCGAACCGCTACCTCGTCCGCTCCTCTTCGCTCCGGTCGTCGTCGTCGGTCTCTGGTTCGTTTTCTTGGGATATCTCCACGGCAGCTTCTCGTGGTTCGGACGCATCCTGCGGGCTCCCGACTGGCGCGTGCTGCGGACCTTCCACCTGGCGCGACCCGAGCACTACGCTGCAGTGCTCGCCTTGAAAGCACCTCTACTTCTGGCGGCCGTCATCGCCCACAGCTATGCGATGAAGAGCTTCGGTTTCGAGATCGGCTTCGCGCGGTTGCTCGCCACCCTCCCGATCATCTTCATCGTTGGGGCCCTTCCCATCAACGTCGCTCGGTTGGGAACCACCCCGCTCGCGTGGATCTTTTTCCACGGCGACATCGTTCCTGCGCCTGAGCTTCTCGCCTATAGCCTCGCGGCACATCTGACGTTCATGCTCGCGAACGCGGCACTCGGAGTCGGCTTCCTTCCCCGCGCCTACAAAGAGCTGTTCGGAACCACTCTGCGACCGCGCCCGCGACCGACCGTCGCGAGCCAGGGCGAGCTACGCACCGGCTGAAGAGATCAGGAGGTCCGACCGAGCTGGACCCCGACCTCTCGCGGGCACGAATGCTGAAACAAGCTGAGCTGGCCCGGTCCGTCGGTCAGCCCCGTCGCCGTGAGAACCATTCCCGCCACCGCACGGTCTCGACGCGGGGCGGTCTCGAGTAACCGTCTGGAGGCGACGGACAAGGTGTCGAGGTCCGAGACCGCTCGAGGCAAGAGTGTGTAGCATTCTTTGGTTACGCCGTCCTCGAACCGAACTTGAAGCTCGAGTCCGCGTGCGCGACGACCGGATCTCACGAGACGGCGCGAGAGGCGGCGCGTCAGGAGCATGACACCCCGCGCCAGCCGACTACCGTCGCTGCGGTCGCTCGCCTCGTCCAGCCCGCGCACCAAGGCCACCAGCTTCGACGCGGACGAGCCGAGTAACGACCGCGCATCGACCGGATTCATGACCGCCAGTTCACCCAGACGCCGAACCCCCTGCGCCCTGAGCTCTGCGACCTGAGAATGACTGAGCTCGTCGAGCTCTTCGAGAGGGATATCGGCGATCAAGTCCTTCTCATACCCTGGCAACCAGAGCAGGACCCCTCGAGGTCGAGCCATGCGCGAGCAGATGCGCGCGGCGACTCGAGTGGCGGCGATGCCCACCGAGCAATCGAGGCCCACGTCTCTTTGGATTCGGTCCCGCAACCCCTCGGCCCAATCCAGCGCGGCGCCGTGTCGGACCCACGGGGCGTCGCTAACGAGCAACGCTTCGTCGGCGGAAGGACGCTGCCACCCCGTCGCCACGGTGGAAAGAGATCGGTCGAGGGCCCGGTTGAGCACCAAGACGTCTTCGATGTCATGGCGCGGAAACCGGCTGAAGAACTCGTCGAAGCTCAAGTGCACGACGGCTTTGTCGTTTCCGGCCATCTCGAGACTCCCGTCTAGTGGACCTTTCCGCCCATCTGTCCCTTCGCCCAGCCAACGTTCGAGTAGGCGTCTTGATAGATCCTCCAGTTCTCCTGCAAGGCCGCCCCCAGCGCGGGAATCAGCTGAGCGGGCACCGTCACTTTCACTTTGACCGGAGCCATGACGGTCTGAGTCTCCCCCTCGGGCACCCCTTCGACGTCTTTTTCGCTCAGAGGGCGCATCTCACAAAACGTCAACGTGAAGTCGAACGGTGTGTGGCTCACGGCGCAAAAGTTCGAGTAGGTCGTCTCGCTCGCGGCCGAACGGCCCTCTGCCTGCTCGGACTCGTCGGGAACGACCGTGAAGTTGATGGATTTCTTGCTCGTCATAGTTTCTCCTCGAGGATCTGTATCTCAGTATTTCCGAAGCACCCCGACGACGATGCCTTGAACGGTGATGTCGGTCTCATCGACCCAGATCGGCGCCATCGTCGGATGGGCAGGCTGGAGTCGAATCTTTTGTTGCTCCCGATAATACTTCTTGAGGGTGACGTTCTCACCGTTTAGCAATGCGACGACGGTCTCCCCGTTCTTGGCCTCCGAACGGTTCTCCACGATGACGTAGTCGCCGTCTCGAATCTGCTCGTCGATCATCGATTCGCCCCGGACTCTCAAAGCGTAGACGTCCCGACGCCCGATCATGTCCTCCGGCACCGCGACCAACTCGGGTGTTGGGATCGCCTCGATCGGGAGCCCAGCCGCGACGACGCCCGCGAGAGGGATCTCACGAGTACCAGGATGGGCATCGTCGGGCAAGACCTCGATCGCGCGCGCCCGATTCGAGTGACGCCGGATGTAGCCTTTCTCCTCCAAATGGACGAGATGCTTGTGGACGGTCGAGATCGAGCTCAGATCGAAATGGCGGCCGATCTCCTGAAGGCTCGGCGCATAGCCGTTTTTCCGGATCGAGGCATCCAGATAGCTCAGAATCTGCTTCTGACGTTTCGTGAGCAACATTTTTCGAGACCTCTCATCGGCACCGCGGCCGCTATTTTTCGAGAGGAGTAAGTCAAGTGTACATCAAGAGACGTGAACGAGCAAATGCCGCTGGGAGCCCCGTTTCCGATGCTCCCACAGGTAGATCCCCTGCCACGTACCGAGGCCCAGCCGACTCGACGCGACCGGAATACCGAGGCTCGTGGACGTGAGAGCGCTCTTGACGTGCGCCGGCATGTCGTCCTCGCCTTCCGCGGTGTGGGTGTAGAGAGCGTCTCCCTCGGGCACGAGACGATTCAGCCACGCCTCGAGATCTCGCTTCGCGGACGGATCGGCGTTCTCCTGAATCACGAGGCTGGCCGAGGTGTGCTGCACGAATACCGTACACAACCCGTCGCTGACACCAGCATCCGTCACCACCTGGTTAATTTGTCCGGTGACGTCGAAGAGTCCTTGCCCTGGCGTGGCGATCGAAAGTTTGCGCAACATGACCGTCAGTGTAGAACACCTTCCGCGACGACCCGAAACAGCCAGAACACCTCAGGCGACGATTCGAGACGTCAACCGGCTTTGACGAGCGTCCCGTTACGGAGCCACGCGCGGAGCCGTTCCCACCGGAAGAGTCGGTATCGGTAGGCGAAGCCAATCAGAACCACCAATCCGAGCACATCGGTGGCGACGTTATAGGGGTTGAAAACGTTGTAGACCCACTCGTCCAGCGGAAGATCTCGATAACCGAACGCACCGGTCAAAGGCCACAGCGCGACCCAAGGGCGCATCCACATACGGTCGCAGAGTTGATGCATCCACAGCGCGAGGACGTAGACGAGCGGTTTGCGCCACGCCAGCAGCAGCAAACTAAGTAGGAGGTTGACGGCGAGAGAGTGAAACCAGACCCGACCGTTATTGATCGACTCGCTGAAGATCACGAGGCCGAACGGCTTGTCGATGATGTCGGCGAGAAGGGTGAGAAAAACCACCCATCGAAGATCCGCTTTACGGTCTAGGGCCCGCGCGGCGACGCCCGCCGAAGCCACGTGACCGAAAACCAGCACGGTAGAGGAGCCCGACCGTCGAGGGTCAGAGTCTCAAAGTGATTCGACGCCCGTCGAGCTCGAGCGCGACTTCACGTTCCCGGATCTCCACGACGCGCGCACCCTCGATCCAATCTCCGACGAAGACCCGCTGGCCGTTGATGACTGCGACGTCTTGGCCATCCAAGACGGAGGTGCCCTGCAATACGAGGTCCGGCCGCGTCGCACCCGATGCGTCCTCTTCCGCGGAAGGGTCCTCCTCGATGGCGTCCGGCCGCCCGCTGGGCTCACGATCCAAGGCCGCGAAGGCGGCGTGCTCGCGGCCCACGATATTGATGGGATGCCCGGGCTCCTCGACGACGGCCGCGACCGGCTCCGCAATAGGGGCCTCCACTTCAATCCCGACGGGCGGCGCAGCGGCCGACCTGACCTCCGGAGCCGGAGCAGGAGCAGGAGCCCGAACCGGAGCGGGCGGAGGGGACGGCGCTTGCACAGGTGTCGTCGCGACCTCGTCCGTGTCGGCCGGCTTCTCTTCAGTCACTGGCGCTGAAGCCGTGGGTACGGGCCCGGATCTCGTTGTCGGGATATCGTCACCGGGGCTACCGGCAGAGACTGCGGACGCCGTCGGGCCGGCCGGGTCGACTCCTCGGTTCGAAGACACCGCGAATAGGACTCCCGCGGTGACGAGTGCCGAGCTCAACGCAATCCCAAGCATCATGACGAGCTGCCCACGATGTCCGTCATCAGCCGAGGAGAACGCCACCATGCTGACACCACGAGCGTCCGTTCCACGCTTCTCTTTTTCGACCTTCTTGAGGGCGTCGAGAATGAAGCTCATGGGTTCATCAATTGAGGGGTGCGGTACTCGCCCCCCAGACTGTAGAGAGCCATCCTCGTCTCCGGGGTCAAGCCTCCGGTGGGATCGAGTCGGATGCGTTGTTGAAGCGCGACGATGGCCTCGGTGATGGCCTCGTCCGCCGGCTCGAGATCCGGGTCGACGATGCCGAGCGTCGTCAGCCGGGCCCGGGCCCAAGCGAGGCGACCCGGATCATCTCGTAGCTCGAGGTTGTCGAAGTCGCGCCAGAACACGCGCGCTCGACCGTTCCAGTAGTGTTCGATCACGCTGACCGGGAGCTCGAAGAAGTCCCCCGGGGCGAAGTAGACGACGGCGTCGTCTCCGTGAAGTCCGGTCAAGGTCAGAAACAACACCCGCTCCCGAGACGGATGCGTCACTTCGATCACGGCGGGTACATTGAGAGCGCGCAGCTGCTCGAAGCTCGTCTCGAGCTCGGTATATTCCAGCGCGGCTCTCTCGGCGAGCGCTGCCATGTTCTCGAGGCTCGCGATCCCCGAGACGCCGCCTCCTAGCTTGATACCCCACCGGTCGAGCAGCACCGCCGACGAGGCCCGGCGGGAGAGCTCTTCGGATAACGTGACCAGGCGTAGCTCGAACTGTTCTCGTATCGGCTCGACGCTCATCCCCGAGCGTGACGATCGTTCGAGAACCGGCGCCTCGCCCAAAGATCCACTTTTCCACAACGTCCGTGGCCCAATCCCCCAAGGCAGCTCGCCTTTGGCGAAGACGAAGCCGGCCAACGACAACAGCCCGATGACCACCACGAGCGTCGCCACCAGCGCGGTCTTGAGCCACGAGAGCCCCTCACGACGGTTCGCCGTGGACTTCGGAGGCTCTAGCTCTTTCAGAGCTTTTCGTGCGACATCCGCGCTCAAGTGTTTTTCTTCGAGCACGTAGCCCGCGAGGAGCGTTCGGTCACACGCGAGATTGATGAGTCGCGGCACCCCGTTCGAGTATTCGTGGATCGCGCGAAGCGCACCGGGGGCGAATCCGACCGCACCGACCCGGCCGGCGACCGCCAAGCGGTGATGGACGTATTTCTTGACCTCGTCTCGACTGAGTGGTGTGAGATGGTAGCGAGCGGTGACGCGTTGAGCGAGTTGGCGCAAATCCCGCTGGGCGAGCATATCGTTCAGCTCCGACTGCCCAATCAAAACGATTTGAATGAGTTTTTCGGTATTCGTTTCCAGATTCGAGATCAACCGCACCTGCTCGAGAACATCTCGGGACAAGTTCTGCGCTTCGTCGATGACGAGGACGACGTTCTTCCCGCGCTGATGGGCTTCGAGAAGAAACTGGTGCAGCGTGTCGACGAGGGCTTTCTCGCTATCTCCCTCGCTCGGGATACCGAGGTCGCGATTCACCGAGCGGAGTAGCTCGATCGCGGTGAGCGCCGGATACAATATGAACGCGCTCACGGTGTCTTCGTCGAGACGTTCGAGAAAATAGCGGCACAATGTGGTCTTGCCGGTGCCAACCTCTCCGGTCACGACCATGAAGCCACCACGTTGCTCGAGCCCAAACGCGAGATGAGCGAACGCCTCGTGATGTCTCTGAGACAGATATAAAAACTTCGGGTCCGGGGTCAGGTTGAAGGGTTTTTCCCGAAAGCCGAAGTAGGCTTCATACATGTCGAGCCAGCCTAACGGATTGAGTTAAAAGGTATTGTGCGCTAATCAGGAAACTGTAGCACAAAACCCACACCGCCACCATCAGATGTCCCCCACAGGTGCCTGGCACCCCTCCGAAACGACGTTCCGGGAGGGGGTGGGCACCCCACCACAACGCAGTTCCGGGGTGTCGCTTGTGGCCATATTCATAGAAGGTCTACCCTTCGTGCGCTAAAACATTCCTCGAGGAGAAAAGAAATGAAACGAATCCTGCCCCTGGCGCTCGCCGCCGCCGCGAGTATGGCTTGCGGTGCCCCCCGAGCCGCCCCTATTAGCGGAGACATCGCGTCCGTCCTCGAGCGCGGCATGTCCGAGGGACGGTCGAGCTTCGACCATGGGACCTGGGACGATCTTCTCCAGAGACACGTCAAAGCCTCGGGACGGCGCTTCGACTATGCCGGTCTCAAGGCGGAGAGCGCTTCTTTCGAGAGCTATCTCAGTGCTATCGCCGGCGCCGACTTGACCGCCCTCTCAGCCACCGAGATTCAGGCGTTGCTCATCAATGCCTACAACGCCTACACCATCAAGACCGTGTTGGACCGCGTCACGCCGGATGGCCGCTACGAGATCGAGAGCATCCAGGACGTCTCCAATGTCTTCGGGCGCGAAGCCCATGAAGTCGGTGGCTTCGTCCTCAGCCTCGACAACATCGAGCACAACATCCTCCGCCCGATGTTCAAAGATCCGAGGTTTCACTTCGCCGTGAATTGCGCATCGATTTCCTGTCCGCCGCTGCCGGGGCGAGCATTCACCGGGGAGGATCTCGACGCCGAGCTCGAGGACGCGACCCGCAAAGCCATCCAAAACCCCGACTACGTCTCCGTAGAAGCCGACGGTTTACTCGTCACGAAGATCCTGGATTGGTACGGAGGGGATTTCGTCAACCCGGACTTCAAAGGCTCGAAAGGTAGCCTCGCGGAGTTCCTCAGAGGCTATGCGACGGAGGAAGTCGCCACCCTCATCGACGAAGCCGGCACGGCTCTATCGATCGAGTTCCGCGGCTACGAATGGGGGCTCAACAAACCGTAGTTGCCAAGCGCCGTAGGCAGCGAGCGTTACGACGTCGGGTCTCCGACCTCTCTTCATCGAGGCCGGAGACCCTCTTTGCTCTATTTGACCTTCTCGCCTTTTTCGAGCGCGGTCGCGCGCTCTTGAAGTGCGGCATTGACCGCGCCGAACTCGACGGCTTTCTTGTTGCTCTCGACCACCAGAGCCGCGAGCGCTTCGTCTTCCGGCGTACAAGGACAGCCCGCCTTGATCTGACCAAAGGCAGCGAATCCAACAGCCAAGTGTGCTGTTCCGTAGTTGGGAGCCGCGGCGACGGCTTTCTGGCTAACCTCCAACGCTTCCGCGAAACGCTGGGCGTTGATGAGCGACAGCCCGTAGAACGTCCACCCGAGCGGATTCGCGTAGCCCTCGGAGCCGACGGCTTTCTCGAGTGCCGTCATCGCTTCCGCGATCTGATTGGAGGAGTAGTGAGCCACGCCTAGATCGGTCAGGTAGGCAGGATTGTCGCCATCGATCGACACGGCCTTTTGGAGAGCGGGTACCGCTTCCGCGAGCTGCTGCTGGGCCACGAGGAGCCGTCCGCGGTGGTAGTGCGCATCGGCCATGGTGTCGTCCAGCGTCGCCGCCTTCGTGAACTCTTCGAGGGCACCCGCGGCGTTTTGTGCGTTGTCGTGCGCGAGTCCCAGAAAATAGTGCGCCCGCGCGTTGTCGGGATCCGTCGCCAAGAGCTGCGTCATCACTTGAGCGAGGCTCGTGTACTGCTGCTGAGCCACATAGATTTCGCCGAGCGCTTCGAAGGCCACGGTCGAGTTCGGATTGAGCTCGATGGTCTTCTCGTAATAGCGCGTCGCCTGCCCGTAGTTTTCTTGGGCGTGATAGACCTCGGCGAACGCCAAGTTGGCGTCGGGGTCGTCCGGGTTCACCGTGACCGCCATCGACAGGTCCGCTTGTGCCTCAGCACTCTGACCAAGATAGTGCTTCGCCTTACCGCGCACCCCGAAGGCTCTCGTCAACTGATCGTTGAGCTCCAACGCCTTCGTGGCTGAGGCCGCCGCCCCGTCATAGTCTTTGCGCGCGAAGAGAATATCCGCCATCCCGGCATGCGCTTCAGCCGTGTCCGGCGCCAGCTCGAGCGCCTTCTTGTAGGAAACCTCCGCTTTGTCGAAATTGCCTTCCGCTAACGCCGCTTCGCCTAAGGTGTTGTGCACGAAGGCGTTGTCCGGAGCGAGCGCGAGGGCCTTTTGCGCGATCGTCGCAGCTTCGAGCAGCTCGCCGGTCTTCGCCAAACCCATGGCGAGGCCAATCGCGACATCGGCGCTTTCCGGGTTCAGCTCGATGGCCTTGCGCCCGTACTCGACCGCTTTCGGATAGTTCGCGGTGCGAGAGTACGCGAGGGTCAGGCCCTCATAGGCTTCGGCAACGTCTTCCTCTTCTTCCAGACCGGGCAGCGCTTGCTCGAACTCGGTCGCCGCGTTGGCCCAATTTTCCAAGCCCCGATAGATACGTGCGACCTCCAAACGAACATCGGCGCGTTCGGGAAAGTCTGCGAGGACTCGGAGATACAGCCCCCCGGCCTCTTCCGGCTTACCCTCCTCGATTCGTTTCTCCGCTTCTTGGATGTAGCGCCTTACCTCGCGTTGGGTGAGCGGCTTGTCGTCTTGAGCCAGGACAGGCATGGCGAAGCTGCCGACGAGTGTCGCCAGGATAGTCAGCCTCAAAGCTGGGGTTATCCTCATCATTTCCCTCCTTCGAACCCTCGAGCTCAGCGTCGCCAATGCAGCAGACGCGTAGGCCGGTTCTCAGGGCGACGATCCTATAACCGCCGCCCCGGCGCTTCAACCAGAGACTTCGCTCGATTTCCTTCCGGAGCGATCGCGGCTAACATCTACCACCAGAATATGGGAAAAGGCGCCATTGTCACAGGACCTGCGGCTTCATCTCGCAGACGACGTGCGCGGGATTTCCTCGAGGAGCTCGGAGCAGCAAAAGCCGTCCTGCTGGTGTCGAGCGGTCAACAAGCCGCGGATCATCTCGTCCGGGAGCTCGCCATCGATCGCGGCTCCCTGCTGGGCGTGCACCGACTCAGCCTCGATGCGCTCGCCTACCGCATTGCCCTCCCCTCCCTCGCGGCGCAAGGTCTCGTTACCCACTCTCGGCTCGGACAAGAAGCCGTCACCGCGCGCGTCCTCCATCGAGCCCGCGCCGATGGAAAGCTAGGCGCACTCGAGCCCATCGCCGACGGGCCCGGCCTCGTCCGGGCTTTGACGTCGACGGTGAACGAGTGCCGGCTTCATGGGATCGCGCCCGACCGGTTTCGCGAGATCGGGGGCATCGGCGAGGTGCTCGCCGAGCTCGCGGCGCGCTACGACGAAATGCTGGTCGAGCACGGGGTCGCGGATCGAGCCGCGGTTTATCGTTCGGCCCGGGCCGCCGTCGAGACGGCCGGCGCTCCCGTCGGGCTGCCTTTCGTATTGCTCGATCTCGCGATCGACTCCACGCTAGAAGGCAGCTTCATCTCCGCGCTCCTCGAGCGCGCGCAAATAGCGCTCGCGACGGTCCCGACCGGCGACACGCGATCGCTCGGCTTCTTGGAAACCGCTTTCGCGGTCGAGTCA
>JAJCXL010000182.1 GCA_029263435.1 Acidobacteriota bacterium
TGGGTCAAAGCTTCGTCGAGCTCACCCGAGGCGTAGGCCTGGTTGCCTTCTTTATTGGCCTTCTCCTCGACCGGGCCCAAGATCTGGCTCAGGACCAGTACCGTCCAAAGTATTCTCATGACGCTTCTCCCACGATCGCGCGTTTCTCCCGCCCGACGAACGCATCGGCAACGAGCAACAAGACCGCGATGCCGAGCGGCCAGTAAAAACGTTCCTGGTAGCGCGTGAAGAGCTGAGAGCTGAGCTCCTCGCCTTCCATCTCCAATATACGCGTGGAGAGCGTCTCAATCTCCGTATCTCGCTCCGAGACTCGGACGTACTCGCCCCCGGTCGTGAGAGAAAGCGTTCCCAGCATCCTTTCGTCGAGACGGCTCAAGACGGGCTGCCCGTCATCGCCGCGCACGTAATCCGTGACCTCGCCCTTGTCGTCGCGCACCGGAATCGGCTCACCCCCGGGAGTGCCGACCCCCACGGTGTGGATCACGATCCCGTCTTCACGAGCTTTGTCGCCGATCGCAGCTGCGTCTCCCCCTTGCTGCTGCTCCCCGTCGGTTAGCAAGATCACCACTTTGTAACGCGAGTTGCGAGCGACGAAGCCGCGACGAGCCGCCTCGAGAGCTTGTTCGATGTTCGTTCCCGGATCGGGCACGATGCCGGTCGCCACCGTATCGAGAAAGATCCGCGCGGCACCGTAGTCGAGCGTGAGCGGGCACTGCACGAACGCGGTTCCCGAAAAAGCAATCACCCCGATCCGGTTGCCTTGGAGCCGGTCCATGAGCTGAGAGGCGATGTAGCGGGCCCGCTCCATACGCGAAGGCGCGACGTCGGTCGCATCCATACTGAAAGACGTGTCGAGAATCAGGAATACGTCGACCCCGTTGGCGAAGAACTCCTGTTCGCCTCGGCCCCACTGAGGCCTGGCGAGAGCGAGGATGAGAAAGAACAATCCCGAGGCAAACAAGACGAGCTTCGTCCGCTCGCGGCGTTGGCTCGTTCGAAGCGACAACCGATCGATGAGTGCGGCCTCCCCGAGGCGTTCGATGGCTCGCGCTTTGCGCGTCGCGCTCCACCGGTAAAACACCAAGAGCAACGGCAGCAGAAGCCATAGATAAAGCGCTTCGGGCTCAGCGAACTGCATCAGGGAAACCTCTGCAGACGGGTGCGTGACAAGAGCGCTTCGCCGAACAGAAACGCCAACGCCGCAAGCATGAAATAGGGCGCGAGCTCCGTATAACGCACGTACTGGATCTGCTCGATCTCGGTCCGCTCGAGCGCATCGATCTCATCGTAGACCGCCCGCAAAGACTCGGCATCCTTCGCGCGGAAGAACTTCCCATCGGTAATGGTCGCGATCTCGGAAAGGGTCTCCTCGTCGATGGGGATCTCGACGTTGCGATACACGGTTCCATACAGGGGGTCTCTAAACGGGTAGGGCACTTCGCCGCCCTTGCCGACCCCGACCGTGTAGACCCGCACCCCGAACGTCTTAGCCAGATTGGCCGCGGTCACCGGATCGATTTCACCCGCCGTGTTCTCGCCGTCGGTGAGCAAGATCATGATCTTCGATTCCGCATCGGAGTCTTTGAGGCGATTGACAGAGGAGGCGACCGCGTTACCGATCGCGGTGCCGTCAGGAACCGAGCCAATGGCCACATCCTCCAGGTGGGTGAGGAGAATGTCGTGATCCAGAGTCAAAGGCGTCTTCGTCAGCGCGTGCCGAGCGAAGACGGTCATTCCCAACCGATCATTTTCCCTTCGAGCGATGAAATCGGAGACGACGTTCTTTGCTACGCGCAACCGGTTGTCGGGGCGGAAATCTTCCGCCAGCATGCTGCTCGAGACATCGAGGACCAACATGATGTCGACGCCCTCCGCATGGATCTCTTCGCCGGTCGCTCCTTGTTGCGGGCGTGCGAGCGCGATCAAGAGAAGCCCGAGGGCGGCGAGCCGGAGCGCGAATGGCAGCCAGGACAAGCGTACCCACACCGAGCGCGGCAGCTTGGAGAGGGGCGCGACGTTCGAGAATCGAAGACTGGGAAGCCGGGCGCCGAAGCGCGCTCGGACATAGACGAGCACCGGCACCAGCACCAGCAACGAGAGCAGCCACGGGTAGGCGAGTCGGGTCATGAGGCGGCCTCGGCACGCGGGGCGGGACGCGTCTCCTGTAACAGCAGGTGGGCTCTTCCGAGGACGTCTTTCGCAGCTTCCTCTCCGGGACTGTCTTTCGCGAACTTCACGAGATCCGCCGCTTCCAAGATGGAGCGCAACGGCGCGTTGGTGACTTTCTTTCCTCGAAGGTCGCGAAGAATCTCCGTCGTCGTCCGCTCGAGATAAGGGACCTCGAACCGCCGTCCCGCGTAACGACGCATGATGTCGGTCAGCTCCGTGTAGAACAAGGTGAGCTGCCCCTGCTCGATGAGCTTTTTCTCTGCCAGCCGGAGGAGCGCTTGCTCGGCTTCGACATCCGGAGCGGGCAGTGGCGTCACGAAAGCCGGGGCCGGGAGCGCGGCCGGCTCTTTACGCAGCTTGCGGTAGAGCAGATAGGCGACGAGAGCCGCGACGAGCGCTGCCAAAAGCCACCACAAAAGGGTCCAGTCTCTGGGAACCTCCAGGCTCACGGGCTCTTTGATGTCATGGACGTCGGTGACCTCCGGAGTCAAGGAAGTCACCAAAGAAATCGCGATGGGAGGCGTCGACAGCGATACGACCTCCCCATCCGCGTCCCGGTAGCGAACCGTGAGCGCGGGAAGCTCCAGATCTTGCGGCAGTACATAAGCCGCCAGCCGAAATCGCAACAGCGATTCCGTGGGAGAAAGGCTCTCCGTAGCGCTCTCGAGGATCGTAAACGGCGCGAAGTCGGCGCCCGCGGGCGGGACGAAATCTCCGTCCAGCGGATGGGTGACCCTCAGCGCGAGCTCGAAATCATCGCCGACTTGCACCGACGTCTGGTCCGTGGACGCGGAGACCGTCCACTCCACCGGGCCGGACGTGGCCTCGCGAATATCGGCCGGCGTCGACGAGCACGCTCCCAACACTACGACGAGAGCGAAGCTCGCCCATCTTCCGGCCGACCCCATCATCGCCTCGAACGCCGTCCCCGCATCTCGAAGAATCGCAGCATCGGGCGGTCGTAGGGCACGTCGGTGGTGATGTCGATCCGGTCGATGCCCATGCTCGCGAACGCGGCTCGCTGACTCTCACGCTTTGCCAGAACTTCCTCTCGATAAGCGTCCATCGATTCTCGATGAGAGGTGTCCAGCAGGAGCTTCCGGCCCGTCTCGGCGTCTTCGAGCTCGACGAGACCCACGGAGGGGAGCTCGGCCTCGGTGGGGTCTGAAACGAAGACGGAGATGAGATCGTGCTTCTTCGAAGCGACCCGCAACGGCTTGTCGAACCGCGCGTCCATGAAATCCGAAAGAAGAAAGACGACGGCACGCTTCGACGTGATTCGGTTCAGGTACTCGCACGCCTTTGCGATATTGGTCCCCTTGCCTCGGGGCTCGAAGTACAAGAGATCTCGAATGACCCGGAGCACATGCCCTCGCCCTTTGCGGGGTGGGATGTACATCTCTACCTCGTTCGTAAAAACGATGGCGCCGACCCGGTCATTGTTCTTGATCGCGCTGAAAGCGAGCAGCGCTCCGATCTCGGCCGCCACCTCGCGTTTGAATCTCGAGCGGGTGCCGAAATCGGACGACCCGCTGACATCGATCATCAAGAGGACGGTGAGCTCACGTTCCTCGATGAATTTCTTGACGTGAAGCTGGCCGGTCCGAGACGTGACATTCCAGTCGATCGTGCGAATGTCATCGCCGATCTGATACTCCCGCACCTCGGAGAACTCCATACCACGGCCTTTGAAGATGCTGTGATACTCGCCGGCGAGCGCATCGACGACCATGCGACGGGTCTTGATCTCGATGCGTCTGACTTTCTCGAGGACTTCTCTCGGGAGCATGAATCTCGTTGATTGCGAATCGATGAATGCTGGGCCGTCCGCCGACAGGCCGAGAACTAATCTATGGAACCTCGACGGTGTCGAAGATTCGCTGGATGATTTCTTCGGGCTTGATGTTCTCCGCTTCAGCCTCGTAAGAGAGGATGACCCGATGGCGCAGGACATCCGGCCCGATCGACTTGATGTCCTCAGGAGTGACGTAGCCTCGCCCTCGGATAAAGGCATGGGCTCGCGCCGCCTGAGCAAGGAACAATGTCGCGCGCGGTGAAGCCCCGAACTCGATCAGGGGTCCGATATCCAGCCCGAACTCTTCCGGCGTTCTCGTCGCGAAGACGATCTCGAGAATGTACTCCTTGACCCGATCATCCATGTAGACGTCTTCCACGAC
>JAJCXL010000183.1 GCA_029263435.1 Acidobacteriota bacterium
CCTCGCTCAAACTACCGGAGGACAAGATGTCTCGGAGCGCCTGAATGCGAAACCGATCCATCGCGGGAAATTTGTTCGAAAGCTGATCGTCGTGCCCCCCGTGCTTGACGACGAGCCGCTCCTCCAAGTACAGCACGGGAAACCGAGCGGTGACTCGCAGCCAGAGATCGTAGTCTTCGCAAGCGGGCAGCTCTTCGTTGAATAGACCCACCGCATCGAACAGTTGACGTCGCACCATGACGGAGGACGGCGAGATGACGCAAAGCGGCAAACATCGCTCGAAGATCCGGCCACCGGACTTTCGGTGCTTCTTCATCGGGTTGACCCGGCGGCCCCGTCGGATCCAGATCTCATCCGTGTGGCACAACATGGCAGAAGGATCGCGCTCCATCGCTTCTACCTGTCGTTGCAACTTGGCAGGCTCCCAGGTGTCGTCCGAGTCGAGAAACGCGATGAGCTCGTATTGGGAAGAGAGGATCCCTCGATTGCGTGCGCGAGAGACGCCGGCATTGTCTTGGCGCAACACGTGAACGGATGGATAGTCCCGCCCCACGATCTTCGCCGTGTCGTCGGTCGAGCCGTCATCGACGACGAAGACTTCCGCGGGAGCGAAGGACTGCGCCATGACCGAGTCGAGCGCACGAGGCAAGAGGTGGGCCCGATTGAAAGTCGGGATGACCACCGAGACCGCTCCGCTAGCGCGTGACACGCCCGTCGTAATCTACGGTGAACGCAAAAGTGAGCTCGTCGTCGCTCGCCTCCAAAACGATCCCGTTCGCTCGAATGCGACTCGACCCGCAGCCGGTGGGAGCGGAGATGGTGACGCTCTGATCGCCAACCGGTACTTCTTCGAACAGCACGATCCACTCGCCTTCGTTGGCCAGGTGCATCGTCTGGTGCGTGAAACCCCACCAGCTTGGAAAGATGCGAGCGACGCCATTGCAGCCGAAGGACTGTTCTTTTTGGAGCTCACTCGCGGAGTAGCGAAACTCGATCTCCGCCGCGACCGGTGAAGGGCCGGTCGGAAGTCCGCCGCCGCCACTACACGCGCCCGCGAGAACGACCGACGAGAGCAACAGGCTCCTCGACAGGGAAAACACCGCGGATCTCACGTTTTGAGTGTACTACGGCTCGAGAATGACTCTCGGCCACAGATAGGGGAGCGCTTGCTTGCCGCCCCATTGAAATGAAGCCCAACCCAGACCACTCTCACTGATGTTGGCCCCGGCCCGTGCGTCTTGCTCGTCCCCATCGTACAAGATCACGTTGACGCCGATCTCGTCTCCGGGCTTCGGCACTGTCGGCGTAGCCGACCAGGGGATGCGTGCCTCGAACGTGTAGCCGTCGTCGGTCCGTGTCGAGGCGACCTCCATGCCTTTCGCGGTCACCTCCATCGGGCCTTGGTTCTGATCGGCATCTCTGAAGCCTCTTGCCGTAAACCCCGCGGTGGTGCATGGAAAGGCGGCGGCTTGGATGACCGTCGACGTGTCGCGGCTCGATCCGGTGGGATCGATCGTGATGCCGATCGCGTCCGAGCGCAGCTGCGCCCGAACGTCGTCCGGAGCGATATTGCAGACCACCGCGCTGTCTCTCACTCGCACTCCCGCGTAGAAGAACTCTTCGTCATAGGCCAAGTGAAAGCTCGCGCTCGCATCCATAGGATCGTCGGGCGGCCTCCGCCACCACAGATCCGCTGGGGTCATCTCGCCGCCATCGTAGGGCTCCATGTCCGTCAGATCCCCGTCGATGACGGGTGGAGCGTCGAGCTTGCGAGCGACGATGAAAGGCAGCGCGTAGAGGTCCGCGACGTCGACACTCGAGCTATCTTCAGTGACTGCCCGCACCTCGATAGGCGTCAAGGCTGACTGCCTCCCGTCCGGCAAGATCGATCGATCGACGACGAGCTCCACCGGTACCGTGATCGTCTCTCCCGCTTCGACCGAAAACGCTAGGTCTCCTTGCACGGTCACGCCCGAGACGTCGGAGAAGCTGAGCGAGCCCTGCCGACGGCGCGCGGTGCGGTTGTCGATCTCGATCGCGACGGTGTTGCTGCGTCCAATGACTACCGGAACCCGGGCCGGTAGCGTCTCGATCACCCACTCCGTGTCGGTGCTCCTCGCGAACGCGCGATAATCCGCGACGTCGAACAAGGGGCGAAACCGTGCCCGCACCGGCGCTTTGGCGGACAGCCAAGTGAAGTTGCTGCCCCCGATGCCGTGCCCCTCGCCCTCGGGTGACGTCGCTCGATACGAAACGCTCAGACGCGTGTTCGCGTCGATGGCCGCCTGGGCGCCCGCCGTGACTTGGAACTGGACCGTCGCTTCCTCACCGGGGTCCAGGGCGCCGACGACACGCGCGACAGGCTCTGCCGTCCAACCCTCCGCCGGGTGAATGTCCAACGCGACGGCTCGTAACGGAGTCGCGGTGTCATTGACGAAGGTGACGGACACCTCGTGAGGGATGCCGACGCTGGCCTCGAAGCTCGAAGGCTCGATCGCGAGGCGGATGCCGGGAGGTGAGCCGCCCGAGGCCACCAAGCTCCCCCCGAGCAAATGTGTCTCCGGCTCAGTCACTGGAACGTGAGAGCGGACCAACATGAAGCGTTCGGGCCGCGCCTCTTCGACGGGAATCCGCGCGAAGCGGTCGAATCCCTGCGAGCGATACTGCGCCGCCGAGAGCGCCTTGATCTCCGCGTAGCGCATGCTCCTTGCGCGGGAGAAGGTGTCGGTGGGGATGTCGACGAGCGTCGGCGACTCTCGGCCCCCGTAGTAGAGCTTTTGCGGTTGGAACGGTGCCAAGTTCTCGTCGGCGAGGTGCTCGGGGCAAAATTTCGGATCCGAGGCTTTGTCGAACGCGATAGTGGCCGCTCGAGCGGCCATCTGGTGCTGCCCGTGTGTGCCCGGGCCCGGCCACATCGTGACGATGACTTCCGGGCGCTGGAGCCGCACGTGGCGAACGACATCGCACACGAAAGAGGCGCCCCATTTTTTCTCGGTCTCTTCTGCAGAGAGCGTGAAGTAGAAGTCCGGCAGGCCGAGAAAGGAAGGCGCGTCGATGCCGATGAGGGCGAGAGCGCGCCGCTCTTCTTCCTTGCGAATCAACGCGAGCGAGCGTCCTGCTTCGGGCCCGATGGCGTTGCCGCCGCCGTCGCCGCCCGTCGCGGTCACCACCGTGGCCGAGAATCCCTCGTCCAGGATGTAGCGCGCGAAGGTGGCGAGGATGCCGGTGTCGTCGTCCGGATGGGCGCCTATGAACATGAGGTCGACGTCGAGCAGATCCAGACCGGTTTGAGCGAAGCTCGAAGGCGCCAGCGTGAGGGCGACAAGCGAGAGGATCGAGAGGAGCCATGTGCGTGGGAGCGTTCGAACAGGTGTGTCCATCACGGCCATTATAGGCACCGGGGCTGCGGGGTTTCCTCTACGCTGAGCTTCGTGGGCGCTTTGGGTCCGAACGGCTAACTCGGGTCGCTAAAGATGTTATCCGACCGCGTCGGAAACACCCCGGGTGGCGTGCAAATTGCACTGCAGAGCGGGTGGGAGGGTTGATGCCGAAATCGTTGAACGCCCGCGTCGCGCGGGCGATGCGTCAGGCCTATGAGGGACGAAAAGAGGGTGCACTCGTCAGTGCCATCGACGATGTGAAGCGTCTCGTCTTCTTCGAGCGCGGCGAGCTCGTCGGCGCGCGCTCCACCCTCGACACCGAGCGGCTTCCTTACGTGCTCCTCGAGCGCTCGCTCGTGAGCACGGAACAGATCGACCAAGCCAAGGGATTCATTCGTTCCGGAAGAAAGCTAGGCCAAATTCTCGTGGGCCTTGGGCACTTGCAAAATGATGAGCTCGAAAGAATCGAGAGGCACCGAGTGGTCGACATCGCCTGCGGGATCCTGACCGCATCGTCGAGCCGGATGGCTTTCTCGGAGAAGGTCGACATCGATCGGCTGGTCTTGACTCCCGTGTCGATTGGGGACGTGTTCATGGAGGCCGTCCACCGACTCCATGACGTGGGTGGATTTCGCGAACGGACGCTCCTTCAGGATTACGTTCCGAGCCAGACCGCGGACGCGTGGGCCATCGTCTCGGGGATGAAGTTGTCGGACCAGCAAGCCAAGGTCTTGGATCTCGTGGACGCTCGAAACTCGCTGGGTGTCATCTTCGAAGCGTCACCGCTTCCGGAGGCCGACACCATTCGGATCGTCATGGCGTTCCATCAAGCGGGAGTGCTCGCCTTGAAGGAGGTCGAGTCGATTCCGGAATCGCCGCCGGAGCCGGCGGCGGAGCCCAACGCGGAAGCGGTACCGGTTGCCCCAGACCCGTTCGAGACGGAGCTCATCGCGCTGTACAACGACATGCAGTGCCAGAATCACTGGCAAATCCTGGGTCTTTCGAGAGGCGCGGCTCACGCGGAGATCGAGGCCGCTTACAAGGCGCTCAAGGCGAAGCTCGAGCCCGAAGCCGGCGCGCCGACCGGAGATTCGAGCTTCCAGGAAAAACTGTCCTTCGTATGCGCGCGAGCCAAAGACGCCTTCGTGACGTTGTCGTCTCAGAGCGCCGCCGATGTCTACGAGAAGCTCGAAGACCACGATCCGCAATATCAAGATTCCAAGCAGGACTGGGGTCGCTTCGACGTCTCGCCCGAGACCCTGGACGACACGGCCGTCGAGACGGAGGACATCACCCCGGCCGACGTCACACCGCCCGACGTCGAAAACGTCGAGGTGAAGGACCCGCAAGAGGCGACGCGTCTGTTCGCCGAAGCCCGACAGGCGTTTCAGGACAAAGACTATTGGCGGACGATCGAGCTGTGTCGCCGCGCTATCGAGCTCGACGACGACAATGACGCCGAGCGCTACCACCTGCTCGGCCGCAGCTTGGCGGAGAATCCCAAGTGGAGAAAGGACGCCGAGCTCAACCTCAAGATCGCCAAAGATCTCGAGCCGTGGGAGCCGCGTTACCTCATCTCTTTGGGCGAGCTCTACGAGAAGGAAGGCATGATGCAGCGTGCGGAGCGCACGTATCAACAGGTGCGCACCATCGACCCCGACTTCGCTATTCCCAAGCTATCGGGTGGCGACGCCCGCGGTCGAAGAAAGGCCGGATAGCCGCGCGGTCGTCGGAAAGTCGGATAGCCGCGCAGTCGCGCGGAGACTAACCCTTCGCCTCTTTTGCTTGTTTCGTGAGGGCCGGCACGATCTCGAACAAATCGCCGACGACGCCGACATCCGCGATCCCGAAAATTGGAGCGTCGGGATCCTTGTTGATCGCGACGATGTAGCCGGAGCTCTTCATCCCTACGACATGCTGGATGGCGCCGGAGATCCCGCACGCCACGTAGAGCTTGGGGCTGACGGTGACTCCGCTGCTTCCGATCTGATGCTCGTGAGGCAGCCATCCCGCGTCTGTGACGGCACGAGAGGCCCCGAGCTGGCCACCGAGTGCGTCGGCGAGCTCTCGAATGACATCGAGCTTCTCCGGAGCGCCCACCCCGCGTCCGCCCGAGACGATGACACTTGCCTGGCTCAAATCCAATCCGCCTGATTCGCTTTTCTTCGTTTCCACGAACCGACTCTTCAGCTTCCCGGGGTCGAGCGTCGGCTCGAGGGTCCGCACGCTGCCGTCGGTCTCCCCGTCGAACGGCGCCGCCGCGCCTTTGTCCATCGTCGCCATGATGGGTCTCTGGTCGACGATCTCGACGTGGTGAACGAACTTTCCGTTGAATGCCTTGCGGGCGCACTTCGCGGAACCGTCGGCGATCGCGATCCGAGCACACCCGCTCGCGAGGGGAACCATGAGTCCCGCCGCCACCAAAGGTGCGACGTCCCATCCGTTCGGTGTGTTGCCGATGAGGACGGCGTCAGGATCTTCGGAGGCGATGGCTGCCAAGATCTCGTGCCGATACGCGTCGCTCGAGTAGTTCTCGAGGGCCGGGCTTTCGACGACGATCACTTCCGAGGCGCCCTTTTTGGCAAGCTCGGCTGCGAGCTCGCTCACGCCGTTTCCGAGCAGCAGGGCGACGACGTGCGCGTCTGCAGAGGCTCGATGTGCTTCGCCCAATAGCTCGAACGAGATGTCTTTGAGGGCGCCGCTACTATGTTCGGCGAGGATCAAAATTTTAGTTGCCATGGCTCAGAGGACCCCAGCGTGCTCGCGGATGCGCTTGATGAGTTGGGCAGCGACTTCGTCCGGGCTGCCAGTGAGGATCTCCGCGCCTTTCCCTTTCGGGGGAGACTCGAAGCCGACCGTTTTGAGCTTCGAGGCGCCGGCTCCGACGCTGTCGGGGCTCATGCCGAGCTCGGTCAAGCCGAGCTGAGTCATGGGCTTTTTCTTCGCCGCCATGATTCCCTTCAAGCTCGCGTAGCGCGGCGAGTTGATACCCGTCTGAACGGTGACCACCGCGGGCAGGTCGAGGTCGACGACTTGAAGCTCGTTGTTCTCGAGCTCTCGCTCCACGCGCATCGTCTCTCCGGAGAGAGAGAGCTTCATCGCCGCGCTCGCATAGGCGTAGTCCAAGAGTCCTGCCACCAATCCCCCGAGCTGCGTGTGGTTGTCGTCGTCGGCCTGAAGCCCCGCCAGAATTAGCGAGAAGCCTTCATCCTTGATCGCTTGATGAATGACACGGGCGAGAGTCAACGGGTCTGAGCCTTCGAGCGCATCGTCTCTCACGTGAATCGCGCGGTCGGCACCCGTCGCCAAACAGGTCCGAAGCGCGGAGCTCGCCGCTTGGGGGCCGACGGTGAGGGCGACGACCTCTTCGACCGCTCCACCGTCCTTGAGAGCCAGCAGCTCCTCCAGAGCGTAGCGATCATAGTCGTTCACGGTGAACGAAAGACTCGACTCGTCCACCCAGGTGCCGGCGCTGTTGATTCGAAACACCGAGTTGGCGTCAGGAACGTATTTCACGAGAACGAGCGATTTCATAACCGGATATGATGGCGCCTTCGGACGATTCGGTCAAGGCTATGCATGCATCGGGGAAAATGGTCGTCGGGGCGCTTTTCGCTCTGGGGTTGGCCCTCGCGTCCATCGCCTACTTTGGCGGACCGGTGGTGCGCCTCAAGCCGGCGACCGTCGTCTTGAGGCCTCTCGTTGCCGTGCTCCCGTTCGACAATCTCGGCGGCGACGACGAGCTGGAGCTCGTCGCCGCAGACGTCACTCGAGCGGTGATCGAAAGGCTGATGACGAACCCCGAGCTGCGCGTCATGCCTCACCAAGCGACGCTGGCTTACCGGGACCTCGAAGGCGGCGCGGGCGGCATTGCGGAGGCCTTGGGCGCCGACTACGTGCTCGCGGGAAGCGTCGAGCGTGAGACGTCGGGGCTCAGACTGCAGGCTTACTTCGTGAAGCCCGGAGAGCGACCTCGGATTTGGGCCGATGAGTTTCGCTACCCGTTGAGCGAGCGCGACAGCATTCCGGCCGATATCGCTCGAGTCGTTGGGGAGGCTCTTACTGGTAGCGAAGCGCGACCAACGGATCGACCCGACTCGCCTTGAGCGCCGGTACGATCGTCGCGACCAGCGAGACGAGGGTAAGAGCTATCGGCACGGCGATGAAAGTGACGGGGTCCCGAGCGCTCCCGTAAAGGATGGAGGCTACGAGGCCGGACACGAACATGGCGCCGACCAAGCCGAGCGCGGTACCGATCCCGACCAACGCCAGCGCCATCTTCAAGACCATTTTCAGAACATCGGATTGAGCGGCGCCCAGCGCCATGCGAAGGCCGATTTCTCGATTTCTTTGGGTCACGGTATAGGCCATGACCCCGTAGAGGCCGATGGACGCGAGCGCCAGCGCCAGTGCTCCGAGCACGCCAAAGAGTATTCCCGCCATCTTCGGCATCCACAGCGATTGATCGATGAGCTCCGCGATCGTCCACGTATTCTGAGCGGGGACGGTAGAGTCCATCTCTCTCAAGACCCGCCGCGCGGTTCCCAGGGCTTCGGCGGGATCCCCGTCCGTTCTCACGTGAAGCACCATGGCGTCTGAATAACCTTGACGGCGCGGGGTGAAGATGACGGGCTGCGGGTCCTCACCGAGAGTGCCGTACTTCGCCGTCTTGGCGACCCCCACGATCTCGCGAAAGAAGTCGTCCCCGTAGAATTGAAAGCGCTTGCCGATAGGGTCTTGGTCCGCCAAGAACTGTTGTGCCATCGCCTCGTTGACGATCGCTACTTGGAGCGCGTCGTCTCGGTCGGCCGTCGTGAAATCGCGGCCACGGAGCAACGGAGTCCCAATCGTCTCGAAGTAGCCGTCTTCGATCTCGTTCACGGTGACGAACACTCGTGCGCCGTCATCTCGCGGCTCACCTTCGAGAAAGACCGTGCGTTGAAACCCGCCGAAAAGTGGCGCGTTGGTCGCCCAGGCGGCGGATCGGACGAAAGCCTCGTCGCGCAATCGAGCCAGGACTTGGTCGTAGAACTGCTCGCCTCTCGCCTGATCGTAGCCAGCTTGGCCTGGGTTGACGGTCAAGACCGCGAGCTTCTCAGACTCGAAGCCGGGGTCGATCGCCTGGGCGCTCGAAAGGCTCCTCAAGAACAATCCGGCCGCGACCAAAGCGACGATCGACAAGGCGACTTGGCTGACGACGAGCCCGTGGCGAAAGTTGACGAACTTGCGGCCGTGTCCGCCGGAGCGCGTCTCTTCCTTCAACGCGTTGACGACGTTGGGGCGTGAGCTTTGGATGGCGGGGAACAGCCCGAACAAAGCTCCGGTAACCAAAGAGATGAGTAGAGTGAACCCGAGGACCTGGCCATCGAGCTCGGGCTCGACCATGTTCTGCGCGGCGAAGGAAGGACGCAGCGCCAAGATCAGGTCCATGCCCCATACCGCGACGACGAGCCCCACGAGCCCACCGAGAAGTCCGAGGACCATGCTTTCGGTGAGCAACTGTCTGACGAGACGACCTCTGCTCGAGCCCAGAGAAAGTCGCACCGCGATCTCTTTGCGTCGAGCGGTCGCCTTGGCCATCATCAAGTTCGCGACGTTTGAGCAAGCGACGAGGAGTACTAGTCCGACGACGACCATCAGGACGGCGCTGCCGATTTTCAAGGCGCCTCTAACTTGCGGAAAGATAGTGGCTTCAGCCAGCGGGCGGAGATCGATGCTCCGGCCGGCATTGGGCTCCGGATACTCCGCTTCGAGCCCGGCGGCGAGGGTCTTCATTTGGGCGCTCGCTTCGCTGAGGCTGACTCCGTCCGCGAGCCGGCCGCCGACGTTGACGAACAGCGCTCTGCGATCGTCGAAGAAGCGGTGGAACTGTTCAGGAAGCACTTGCGGGTACATCTTTAGCGGGACCCAAACGTCGGGGCTGAACAGAGAGTTCACCCCTTTGAACCCCTCCTTCGCGACTCCGATGACGTCATAGCTATGCCCGTTCATGAGGACGGTACGCCCGACGATAGCGGGGTCCTCTCCGAAGCGTTGGGACCATAACGTGTGACTGAGAACCGCTACCGGGCTCGCGCCTTCGGCGCGGTCTTCCTCCGGAAGGATGAAGCGACCGAGCGCCGGCACCACCCCGAGCGTCTCGAAGAAGTTGCCGCTGACGATCTCCACGAAGACTTGTTGGGGCTCTTCTCCAATCAGCAGACTCGCCGGGGCAGGGAAGCCGCCCCAGGCCGCCAACGTCTCGAATACCTGGTTTTGGTCGCGATAGTCTTCGTAATTGGGAAACGAGAGGGCGGTGAGACCGAGGGTGGGATTGGTCTCGTCGACGGTGTAGACCGCGGCGAGCTCCGACGCATTCATGACCGGCAAAGGGTTCAAGAACACCGCGTTGACTATCGAGAAGATCGTCGTATTGGCTCCGATCCCTAACGCGAGAGAGAAAATCGCGATCAGCGTAAAGATCGGATTCTTGGCAAGAGAGCGAAAGCTGTAACGAAGGTCATTCAAGAGCGTCATCGGTACCTGCCATTGGACGGGATTGGAAAAAAGCGAAGCCACGACGAGTGGTCTTACTCGCCGTGGCCGTCAATCGAGCTCGAATCGAGAAAACGGTTCGCTATGCTTCCACTTTCTCTTCGACGATGCGTCCGTCGAACAGTGAGATGTTGCGCTCGGCATATTCAGCGTAGCGGGGATCGTGAGTCACGATACAAATCGTGGCACCGCCGGCGTGCAGCTCGCGCATGAGATCCATGACCGCTTCGCCGTTGGTGGAGTCCAAGTTTCCGGTCGGCTCATCCGCGAGAACGATGGAAGGATCACCGACGACGGCTCTGGCCACGGCGACGCGCTGTTGCTGACCGCCGGAGAGCTGAGAGGGGAAGTGCTTCGTCCGGTGAGCCATGCCCACTTTCTCGAGTGCCACGCCGACTCTCTCCTTGCGCTCCGCCGAGGGCATGCCCCGATAGGTCAGCGGCAGTTCCACGTTCTCGTAGACGGTGAGGTCGCCGATCAAGTTGAACGCCTGAAAGATGAATCCCACCTCGCGGTTTCGGATCCGAGCGCGTTGCGACAGGTTGAGATTGTCCGCCGACTGATTGTTGAGAATATAAGTCCCGCCCGTCGGGGTGTCGAGAAGACCAAGAATCGAGAGAAGGGTCGATTTGCCGCAACCGGACGGTCCGGAGATCGAAACGTACTCGCCTTTTTCGATATCCAGATGAATGCCCGCAAGTGCATGCGTCTCCACCTCGTCGGTGTAGAACACTTTGGTGACACCTTCCAAGTGAATGAGTGCGGTTGCGTCATCAGCCATATTGGGTCGTCCTTCCTTACCTTATTTATTAGTTGAGTCGAATTCGGTTGTAGGCATCCCAAGCCGACGTGTCGGACAAGATTACCTGATCCCCTTCCGCGAGACCTTGAATGACTTCGATGGTGTTGACCGAGCTGCGCCCTAGCTTGACTTGGGTGCGAACGGCGGTCTCTCCGTCCGTCAGAACTTTGAACAGTCCGATGGTGCTCTCCGCCTGGCCGTAGGCGGGGCGTCCGACGTAGAGAACGTCGTTCAACCGCTCGAGCTCGATCGTGCCGTCCACGCTGAGGTCCGGCCGAGCGCCTTTCGGGAGCGCCCCAATCAAAGCGACGTCGACGGTTACGGTGCCTTCGCGGACGGCCGGATCGATTCGGATGACTCTGCCTTCGATGATCCCGTTGCGGGTATCGATCATGGCCTTCTGATCCACCTCGATGTCCTTGGCTTGAGTCTCAGCGATTCGAAGCTCTGCTTTGAGCTTGTCCGGCTGCGCGACCCTGGCGAGGTTCGCTCCAGGAGTGACTTCCTGCCCTTCTTCCACTGAGACTTCCTGCAACACGCCGTCAATGCCGGCGCGGACCGTCAAGGCAGCTTTCTGGCTCAATCTCAGGTTGTAGAGCGCGCGAAACTGTTCGACCGTGGCTCGCCTGGCGGCGAGCTGCGCTTCGACGGATGCGGTCGCGATCTCGAGCCGTTGCTCTTCGAGCTCATGACGTTCTGCGAGCTCCGCGGCGCGGACCTCTGATCGTCGCAGGATGAGATCGCCTATCAAGTTCTCCGCGTGCAGCCTCTTGTCCGCTTCCGCTTGCAGCTTGGCTTGGTTGAACTCCGAGGAGACCGTCGCCGCGGCCGAGCGTTGATTCAGCAGATCGCTTTGCACCGTCACTTTGAGATTGGCGAGCTCCGCCTCTTGTGCGTTCAGCTGGAACTCTGCGTCACGTAGCTCCTGTTCGAGCTCCGGATTCGAAAGCTCCAAAATCACCGTGTCGGGCTCGACCACGACGCCAGGTAGAAGGACTCTTCGATCGACCCTGCCCCGCGTACGGGCGGCAATCCAACGGATCGCCTCGGGGACGACTTCCAGCGTTCCCGGGCCCCTCACCTGTCGGATCATCTCGCCGCGCTGCACCCCGTCCATCCACACCGTCGCTCGGTTCACGGACGGCGCGGCAGGCTCGAGCCGGGACAGCCCGAAGCTGATCGCGGCGATGCCGCCGAGAACCGCGCCGGCGATGACCGCCATCCGGATGCGCTTCTTGCGGGCAAAACCTTCTCGTTTTACGTCCAACCCGTTCCTCCTACTGAGTACATATGCGCAAACGACGTGCCATTTGTTCCAAAAAAATACTGATTTCTTAAAGCACTAACACATAACGCTTTACTGGTCGTGCCGGCTCTTCATTCGGGCCTTCGGCCTGTGCGGTCGTGGGACTCATCATCCCGATCCCGGACAAGCGTCGAATAGTGGGCGTCCGGCTCGACTCGGCGCGGGCACACCGTCTCTCGGACAGGGTATCGCGGCTCAGGCCTGACGGGAAGTCACGAGGGCATAGCCCCCTGCCGCGAGCGACAGGGCAGTCAGGGGCTTTTCAAACGCCGCCCGGTGGTGACACCATGACGGGGGAGGCACTGACGCAAATGGCAATGAAACTGTGGCCACGGAAGCAAATGGCGATGAAGTTTTGGCTGGCACTGTTGATGGCCGTGCCGGTGGGCGTGGCGGCACAGAGCTCCGGAGGGACGTTGGCCGGCGCGTGGAGTCCGGAGACCTACGTCTTGGAAGACGGAAGCGAGCTCCCGGTCTCCGGCCTGATCTTCTTTACCGAGTCGGATTGGACGGTTTTGTTCTTCGTCCAGGATGGTGACGGAGCCCCCCAACGCGGCTCGGCAGAAGGGGGCAGCTATACACTCGACGGTGACGCTCTCACGTTCCGGCACGCGTTTCATTTATCGGCCGGTTCCGCCATCGGTGGGTTGTCGGAAGCGCCACTTCGGATGTCGGTCCGGGATGCGGCGGACGCTCCGAGCGAGCCGTGTAGGATCGAGCTCGACAATGAAAGACTGACGATTCACTTTCCGAGCGGCAACCGGATGGGTTTCGCGCGCAGCTCGCGCTGAAGACGAGGCTCAGTCTTTGTTTCGGGCCGCGAAATCCGCGATGATCTCGCCCGCGGTGTCGGGGGGCTCCGGACGGCTGACGAGAAAACCCTGGAACCCGTCGCAACCCGTGAGGAGTGCGAGCTGCTCTTCGGTCTCCACGCCTTCGGCGACGACGTCGAGCCTCAAGCTGTGGCCGAGTCCGATAATGGCATCGGCGACGGTGCGATCGTCTTCGTTGGTGCAGATCTCGTGAACGAAGCTCCGATCGATTTTCAGGCAATCGATGGGGAAGGTCGTGAGGTAGGCGAGTGACGAGTAACCGGTTCCGAAATCATCGATGGCGATCCGAACGCCCAGTCCTTTGAGCGCTTCGAGCGTTCTTCGCGTCCGCTGGGTGTCGCGCATCAGGAGGCTCTCGGTGATCTCGAGCTCGAGCGCCGTGGGAGGAAGCCCGGTGCGCTCGAGCGCGTTCTCGACGACGGTGATGAGGTCGTTGCCTTCGAACTGGCGCGCCGAGAGATTAACCGAGACGCGAAGACCTGGCACGAGCGTGTCGTGCCACTTCATCGCCTGAGCGCATGCGGTCTGCAAGACCCAATCACCGACACCTTTGATGAGTCCTGAGCTTTCGAGAAAAGGCATGAATCTGCCGGGTGGCACGAGCCCTACCTTGGGGTGGCGCCACCGTACCAGTGCCTCCATCCCGGTCAAGCGCTTCTTGTCGATCGTCAGCTGCGGCTGGAAGAAGACGACGTACTCCTCGCGCTCGAGAGCGTGGCGGATTCCGCTTTCGAAGGTCAGCCGCTCGAGGACACGGGACGAGGACTCTTCTTCTTCGTCACTGTAAACGGCAAAGTTGTCCCGGCCGTCTTTCTTGGCGCGGTACATCGCTTGGTCGGCTCGTTGGAGGAGCTCTGCGGAAGACTCCGCATGGTCCGGGTAAAGCGCGATGCCGATGCTTCCGGTCGACGAAAGTTCATAGTCATTGAGAATGGCGGGCGGCGTCAAAGCTTCGAGCAAGCGTTGTGCGGTGGCTATCGCCGGGCGCTCGTCTTGAACACCTTCGAGCACGATCGCGAACTCATCCCCTCCGAGGCGGGCGGCGATGTCGATATCTCGCAGGTTGTTCGTGATGCGCTCCGCGACGACTTTGAGGAGCCGGTCGCCTACGTCATGGCCTAGAGAGTCGTTGACGACTTTGAACCGGTCGACATCGAGCAACAACACCGCGATCTTCTTGTCGTGACTGCGAGCCCGAGCGACGGCCCGTCCGAGCGCTTCGCGGAACGCGGGACGATTCGACAGGCCGGTGACCGCGTCGTGTGTCGACAAGAAGTCGAGTCGATTCTCGATGCGCTTGACTTCGCTCACGTGGCGCAGCGCGCGCTTGACGGAGTACGGGCCGGCTTCGCTCTTGACGAGGTAATCCTGGGCGCCGGCTTTGATCGCCTGTTCATGGATGGCATCATCGTCGTGGGTGCCCAACGCGATGATCGGAAGCTCGGGCGAGCTGCGTCGCAGGCTTAGAATCGCTTCATAACCGCCGCCTCCCTCGAGGTCGAGATCGATGACGGCGGAGCGAAAGTCCTGATGCGCCGCGAGCTCGAGAGCTCGAGATGCGTTGGCGGCGATGCGGTAATCGGCCTCCGCGGAAGGCGCGGGGAGGTGAGCGCGGATGGCGTCCGACTCGCTCGGGTCTCCCACGAAGAGCACGGGAAGATCGGAGCTATGCCGGTTGGCGGCGGCTCGTCGGCCGCGCGCTCTTTCGATCGACGTCTTGAGAATCTTGGCGAGCTGGCCGAGGGTCCACGGCTTCGTGACGATCTCGTCGACGAGTGGCTCACCGTTTGCGCGGCGGGGAAAGTCCACTCGGGTGGCCCCCGTGACGATGAGGTAGCTCGTGTCGGGCCATTTCGGGCGCAATAGCTGAATCAACGAAAGGCCGTTCAGTGTGGGCATTCTTAGATC
>JAJCXL010000184.1 GCA_029263435.1 Acidobacteriota bacterium
CGAAACCGGCCTTTTTTGACCTCGTCGAGCAAGTTCCGATGAGTGGCCGTGATCAAGCGAAAGTCGGAGCGAACTTGGGTCGAGCCGCCGACCCGGTGAAACCGCTTTTCCTGGATGGCCCGAAGAAGCTTTGCTTGAAGCGTGAGGCTGAGCTCCGCCACTTCATCCATGAACAAGCATCCGCCATCGGCTTGCTCGAACTTACCGGTGTGGCGGTTGACCGCTCCGGTAAACGAGCCTTTTTCGTGGCCGAAGATCTCCGACTCTTGGAGGGTCTCCGGGATCGCCGCGCAGTTGAGCGCGACGAATGGCCCGGATTTTCGGCCGCTCGCTTGGTAGATCGCTTGGGCGACGAGCTCTTTTCCACTGCCGCTCTCGCCGTGCACGAGGATCGTGATATCACTGGCCGCGACCCGATCCATCTGGCGGTAGAGCTCTTTCATGTGCGTCGATTCGCCGACGATGTTCGCGTATCCCTCGCCCACGACTTCGCGCTCGAGCTGGCGCAGGCGCAAAGACATCTGATAGTGCTCGACGGCGTTGCCGACGGTCGTAATCAATTTCGTGCGGTCGATGGGCTTGACGATGTAGTCGTAGGCTCCGCGTTGCATCGCTCCGACGACGCTGTCTACCGCATGATCGGCCGTGAGAATGATGACCGGGAGCTTGTTCTGGCGCTCCTTGATGAGCTCGAGTGTCTCGAAGCCGCCGATACCAGGCATGCTCAAGTCGAGACAGATAGCATCGGGCATCATCGCCCCGAGCGCCCCTAGAAAAGTTTCGCCGTCGTGAAAAACCTGGACTCGGTGACCCGCCCGCTCGAGAAATCTTTCGACGAGATCGCATAGATTGCGGTCGTCGTCGACGAGAATAACGAGGCTCTCTCGAGCTTTCTTCTTGTCGGTGTCGCTAGCGAGGCTGGGGCTACTCATAGGAATGGCGTGAAACTTCAGTATAGAAGAGTTACGGCCGGGGAACCAGCAGCAACTCTTCCATGCGTGGGTCGATATAGGACGTCGTGGTTCCGTCGAAAAACGCGTCTTCTTCGAGCATGATCCGGACTTGTTTGCCGTCCCACTCGGGCACCGGGACGGCGACGTTGAGCTCGATCGAATGAGCCGTGCTCGGATAGAGCGGGTAGTCGCCCCGGCCGGCGACGCCGCCTTGTTGGTCCCAGAGTCCGATCGTGGGGCCCGCGCCGTGTCCGTGGAATCCGATGGGGTGGGTGTAGATCGTCCCCCGGATCCCTTCCGCGGAGGCCCGAGCCAGCGCGGCTTTCAGGATCTCGTTGCCGGTGAGGCCAGCGACGAATTGCGAGGTCAGGATGTCTTGGAGGCGATTGCCCGTGGACATGGCCTCTCGCAAGCCCGGAGGTGCTGCGGACTCCCCCGAGCGCAGCACGTAGGCGTGCATTTGAGTATCGGTCGACAGCCGTAGATAGGAGATCCCAAAGTCGACGTGGAGCAGGTCGCCGGGGAGAATGACGTCGGCTTCGACTCGAGACGAGAAGTCGCCGCTTTGGGCCGTTTGGTCGAACCGTTGTATCGAGACGCTGGGATGAAACCAAGTCACGAGCGAGGCATTTCGAATGCGATCGCGATACCACCACTCGACATCGGCGGTGGTGGTGACCCCTGGTTGAATGACTGCCTCGGAGAGACCGGTCGCGATGATGCCGCGCGCAATCCGGACGATCGTCGGATAGATACGCATCTCCTCAGGAGTTCGAGTCTCCAGCCAGCCGATCGCGAGTCTCTCGGCGGAAACGACCCGTGAGTAGAGCTCCGGCCCGAGGGCCTGCTCGAACGCTTCGTGCTCGGAATGCGCGAGCCCGTCGGCGAGCGCGAACGTCGTCGAGCTGTTGATCCCTATTCGCCTGGGCTGCCGCTCCGAAATGACGTCCGCGAGCCGTTTCCATTGATCGGGCTCAGATGCTGGGTCCCACGCCCCGGAAATCGCGGCACCGACGTCGTAGCGAGCGATGGCCAGCTTCTCCACCCCGAGGCTATCGCCTCTATCGAAGAACACGAGTATGGTACGCCGTCTGGCTGAGACCCACGTCGAGGGGAGCATCGTCTTGATGACGGGGTCCTCGTTGTACTCTCGCGCGATGACCACCCACATGTCGATGTTCTCCCGTCGCATCACGGCAGGGAGGACCGTGTCGAACCGCACGGCGAGCAGCCGGTCGATGGTCTCGGCTCGTTCGCGCATGGACAAGATCACGGGCAGCCCGTCATCCGTGGGCGCCGCGGCAGCGACGACGCCGAAGCACGCTAATGCCAGAGCGAGAAAGCGCCCGCCACGGGGCGAGCGCTGGGAGCGGCGGCGGGGCGAAAGAGCCTCGCTCGCGCGCGGATTAGTGGTGGGGGGGTCTCCCCTGAAGTCTCGGTGAGAAGGACAAGACTTCAGGGGAGACTGTTCGGGCCGAGGGGGTCGTCTCGGTCCCGAGGCTCTCAATTACCGACCTGAAAGTTGGAATAAGTGACTCCTACGATCGACTCGCCACGCTCGGCGAGGCCTAGCTCGATGAAATGAACGTTGGGACGATAGGCCCGGTTGTAGTTCACCGTGATGATGCGTGCGCCGTCGAGATAGACCGAAGCTTGGTTGCCGCCACCCGAGGGGCCCCACTCGATCCGCCAGTGGTATCTCCGGCTCGGCTCCCACTGATAGAAGAGGTTGCCTTCGTCGTGCTGCTCGCCATTCGTGATGAAGCGAAGGCGTAGATAAGGCGGGTTGTGAGGGTTCGGATGGAGCTTTTGGAGGTTGACGCGGAACGGATTCGCGCGGAAATCTCCCGCGGTGGGGTCCCACATTCCGAAGAGCATGAACTGATCGTTCGAAGGGTTCGATTCTCGTAGGCCGGTGGTCTCGAACTCGACCCAGCCACTCGCCAAGGGCGGCACTTCGTAACGGATGAAGTTGCCCGGCGCCGTGACGGTCCATCCCGCGGATGAGAACTGCCCGCCACTGACTTCGCCGATGCTGCCGCCTCCCAAAGGATCGGAGATGATGGAGCCGGTTCGCGGGGCCGGCGGCGGCGGCGTGGGATCGTTCGTCGGAGGCGGTGTGTTCGCGGTCGCCTCACCGATCGAAAACTCCGCGGTAGAGGAGAACGGGCTGTCCGAAGTCCCGGATCGAGCCCGGACTCGCCAGAAGTAGCGGCTTTCGGCGAGTGGTCGATCTACTGTCCAGGTGGTGCTGCCACTCGCTCCCTCGGGGACTTGATTGGATTGAGCCACGAGGGTCGCAAACGTTGCGTCGGTCGAGACCTGAAAGAGGTAAGTCCGCACAGCAGTGGATGCTTGGGAGCCGTTCTCCGCTTCGAGCGCCTTCAGTCCTTGCGCCGCGTTGAGCACGGTCAATGTGGGCTGAGGCTGGGCAATCGTGCTCCCAGGGAGAGGATCCGCGATAATGGGCGGCGTGAAAGCTCCCGTAATATTCGCGCCACCGATGGTGCCGGTGCCGGAGACAGCGTCGTCACCCGTGGGCCCCGAAGGGAGAAGCTCGTCTTGGAGCTTACAGCTGGAGAAGAAAAAAGGCAGGGCCAGAAGCGCTGTCGAGATGAGAAACCTATGTCGTAGCTTCTGGCCCGCCGTCAACCCCGTCCTAATTTGCATGGTCTTTAACGGCAAGGGGCCCTGAAGTGTTCCTAGATGTCGTGCCCCAAGTCCGTGAAAAAACTGTACATCGAAGATCGCTGTATTGCAAGTGTTTTAGTGGAAGATCTTGATAATTTACTTTAACTATTGCGCCGGGACCTCCTTTCGTGGATGTTTCGCTTTAAGTGTTTTATTATTAACTATTTAGTGGAGGTTCATGTGTCCAAGGTGGTGGCTTCGGTCGATCAAGGAACGACGAGCACCAGGTGTCTGCTCGTCACGCATGCCGGGGAGGTCGCGGGCTCGAGCCAGCTCGAGCACGAGCAGATCTATCCGAAGCCGGGCTGGGTGGAGCATGATCCGGAGGAGATCTGGCAAAAGACGACCTTCGTGATCCGAGGAGCGCTCGAAGACGCCGGCCTGGATGCGACCGCCGTCGCCGCCGTGGGTGTCACGAACCAGCGCGAGACGACCGTCGTGTGGGACCGCCAGACCGGACGGCCCTACCATCCAGCGATCGTCTGGCAGGACACTCGAACCGATGCCCTTTGCCGACGCTTCGCTGCCGACGGCGGGATCGACCGATTTCGCGACGCGACGGGGCTACCCCTTGCGACCTATTTCTCCGGACCCAAGCTCCGATGGCTCCTCGATGAGATTCCCGGTCTGCGAGAAGCCGCCGAGCGGGGAGACGCGTTATTCGGAAACATCGATAGCTGGTTGATCTGGAACCTCACGGGAGGCACGTCTGGCGGAGCCCACGTGACCGACCCGACCAATGCCAGCCGCACTCAACTCATGCGGCTCCACACCTTGGACTGGGACGATGACATCCTCGGAGCGTTCGACATTCCCCGGCGGATGTTGCCGGCGATCCGGCCGTCCTCGGATCCCAAATTCTACGGGATGACGACGGAGGAGGGTCCGTTCGAGGGGCGCATTCCCGTTTGCGGCGATCTCGGAGATCAGCAGGCGGCGCTGTTCGGACAGACGTGCTTCGGCCCGGGGGAGGCGAAAAACACGTATGGCACCGGGTGTTTCTTGTTGCTCAACACGGGAGAGACGCCGGTCGCCTCGAAGTCGGGCCTCTTGACGACGGTGGCGTGTCAGATCGGAGACGCCAAAGCGCTTTTCGCGCTCGAGGGGTCCGTCGCGATCGCGGGCGCGTTGGTGCAATGGCTGCGGGACAACCTGGAGTTGTTCGAGGACGCGTCGCAGGTGGAGGCGCTGGCTCGCCGCGCGGAAGACAATGGCGGGATGTATCTGGTGCCCGCTTTCTCCGGGCTCTACGCACCTCATTGGAGGAGCGATGCGCGGGGTGTCATGGTCGGATTGACCCGATTCATCAGGAAGGAGCACGTCGCCCGCGCCAGTCTGGAAGCGACGGCCTATCAAAGCCGAGAAGTGCTCGATGCGATGAGACAAGACTCCGGCGTGGCGTTGAGCTCGCTCAAAGTGGACGGGGGGATGGTCGTCAACGAGCTACTCATGCAGTTCCAAGCGGACATGTTGGGCGTACCGGTCGTCCGGCCCCAAGTCAACGAGACCACTTCTCTCGGAGCCGCCTACGCCGCGGGACTCGCGGTGGGCCTATGGTCCGACAGCGAAGAGCTGCGCCGGAATTGGCGCGCAGATAAGCAATGGACACCGTCGATGGATCCCAAGACCCGCGACGCTCTCTACGCCGGTTGGCACAAGGCGGTCGAGCGGACCCTCGATTGGGTCGAGCCCTGAGCTCGGGTCGAGGAGACCCGGGCGCTCGAGTGTGCGCCCAGGCCGTTTCGAGAAGCGCCCTACTCGGCGAGCGGCGGGATGCGCAACACCTGTCCGGGGTAGATCTTGTCGGGATCCGTGAGCATGGGTTCGTTTGCCTCGAAGATTACCGGGTACTTCATCGCGTTGCCGTATTGCTCTTTCGCGATCTTCGACAGCGTGTCCCCTTTTTCGACGGTGTAGTAGGTCGCCGGCACTTCGGGCTCGTGGTCGGGGGTCGTGGCAGCCGTGGTCGTTAGCTTGTCGTCGACCCGGGCGATGCCGGTCGTATTGCCGACGGCGAGAAGAACCTTTTCGCGATCGGCTTGGGCTTTGACTTCTCCCGTGACCGAAGCGACGTCACCGTCGACATCGATTTTCAACCGCGTAACGCTCAGGCCGAGCTTGCGTACGTGATTTTCGAGCTTGGCCGAACGCTCTTGGTCGGATTCGGCGCTCCCTCCGAACAATTTTTCACCGACACCGGATACGAAATCGAGAAATCCCATGACATCAAACCTCCACGAAGTGGTTGTGAGTCCCGCGAGAGGCGAGCAAGCGTCGCGCCTAGCGGGGTTCGAAGGATCAGAGTGAAGTTTCTAGTGATGAGCGAGCCCGTGAGTGCGGGTCTCGCTAGAGCAGAGTGGGCTATTGGCCGCTCGCTTGACCGAAGGGACCTTCGATGACGATATCTCCCATCGTGTCTCTGTCGAGATCGTTCGGGCCTGCCGGGAGTCCGTTCTGGCTGAACAGGAACGCGACGATATCGATATATTCACGGCGTTTGAGCCGGCCGGGATTGTCCTCCGGCATCGTCGAGCGGATGAAGTCGACCAGGTCTCCGACCGTTTGGCCACTCCAGCCATCCATGTAGTTGCCTTGGGTGAACTCTTCGGGCTGATGGCACACCATGCAAGCTTCCGAAAAGGTCTTGTGGCCGCGCTCGGCCTGCTCCTCGGAATACACGCCCGATTGCACGGTTTGTTTGTCGTCCTGGGCCGCCAACCCGAGTGCACACAACACCATGCCGGCGACGGCACCCCACGTCAAAAGTGTCTTCCTCATGTTCTCTCCCGCGCCAAACTGGCATCGAACGCTTTGTCCCGATGCTTCGCGCGCCGCCTGAAAGAATAGCACGAACCCCTCGGGAGGAAAGCTCACGCGGACGAGACGCCAGACCTAAACCAGAGAGGTCTTAGCTCGGGCTCGATCGTCAACCAGCCGGATCAATAGCCCAGGCTCGACCGGATCGATCGCTCGATGGCCTCTGGTGGCTCGCCCTTTCGGGCCGCGTAGGCTTCGACTTGGTCTCGGCCGATTTTCCCGACGCTGAAGTACTTCGCCTGGGGATGATTGAAGTAGAAACCGCTCACCGAGGCGGTCGGCACCATCGCGAAGCTCTCGGTGAGAGAGACACCGGTATGCTTCTCCGCGTCGAGAAGCCGGAACAAAGTCAGCTTTTCGCTGTGATCCGGACTCGCCGGATAGCCAGGCGCGGGTCGTATCCCACGGTATTTTTCTCGTATCAGGTCGTGCTTTTCGAGGTTCTCTTCTTGTCCGAACCCGCAATGCTCTCGTGCGGTCTCGTGGATTTTTTCCGCTAACGCTTCAGCGAGGCGATCGGTGAGCGCCTTCACCATGATGGAGTGATAGTCGTCGTGGTCCGCTTCGAACTCCTTTGAGATCGCGTCCGCGCCAATCCCTGCGGTCACGGTGAACGCTCCGACAAAGTCCGGATGGCCGACCGGCGCGATGAAGTCCGACAAGCTGAGATGGGGCTGTTCGCCTCTTTTCTCTTGCTGCTGGCGGAGCATGTAGAGCCGTTCACGCTCCGTCTCTCGGCTTTCGTCTTCATAAATAATGATGTCGTCGCCGTCTCGGTTGGCGGGAAAGAAACCGTAGACGGCTTTCGCTTCCAAGCGGCCGCCGGAGATAAGCTGCTCGAGCAGCTCATGCGCGTTGTCCAGAAGCTCTCGGGCCGCCGGACCGGCCTGCGGCTCGTCGAGCAAGTTCGGATAGATTCCTTTGAGCTCCCATACGTGGAAGAACGGGGTCCAGTCGATGTAGTCCACCAGATCGCGGAGGGGCACGGGGTCGACGGTCCGCACCCCCACGAAGTCCGGCTTCGCGATGTCTTCCGAGCGCCACTCCATGTCGAGCGCACGACGCTGGACCGCGGCATAGGGGAGGATTCTTTGGTCCCTCGACTCGAAATCGAGTCGAAGCGCCTCTTGCTCTTCCCGGTTACGAGAGGTCAGCGCCTCTCTCGTCTCGTCTCGCAGAAACTCGCCGACGGTCGTCACCGCGCGCGATGCGTCGACGATATGGATCGTGTCCCGGCCATATTTGGGGGCGATCTTCACGGCGGTGTGTTTACGCGAAGTCGTGGCCCCTCCGATGAGAAGCGGGACGTGGAAGTCTCTGCGCTCCAGCTCGGAGGCGACGTGGACCATTTCGTCCAGTGAGGGGGTGATGAGGCCGGATAGCCCGACGAAATCCGCCGCCTCTTTCTCTGCCGTGTCCAGAATTTTTTCTGCGGGCACCATCACGCCGAGGTCGACGATGTCGTAGCCGTTGCAGGCGAGAACCACGCCGACGATGTTCTTCCCGATATCGTGGACATCGCCCTTGACGGTCGCGAGGACGACTTTGGCTTTGCTCGTCGTATCGCCCGTCCGTTGCTTCTCCTCTTCCATGAAAGGCTCGAGATAGGCGACCGCTTTTTTCATGACCCGAGCGCTCTTGACGACTTGGGGGAGAAACATCTTTCCGGACCCGAAGAGCTCGCCGACGATGTTCATCCCGTCCATGAGCGGTCCTTCGATGACCGAGATCGGGCGTTCGAGCTTCTGCCGGGCCTCTTCCGTATCTTCGTCGATGTGGTCGACGATGCCTCTTACCAGCGCATGAGACAGCCGTTGTTCGACCGTCCCTTCGCGCCACGCCTCATCCTTTTCTTGTTTCTTGCCCGGGCCTTGAACGTCCTGTGCGTAAACGATGAGAGCTTCGGTCGCGTCGGGCGAACGATTGAACAATACGTCCTCGATCTTGACTCTCAAGGCCTCGTCGATTTCGTCATACACGGCGAGCTGGCCGGCGTTGACGATTCCCATGTCGAGCCCGGCGCGAATCGCGTGGTAGAGAAAGACCGAGTTCATCGCCTCGCGAACGTGCTCGTTGCCTCGGAACGAAAAGGACAAGTTGCTGATACCGCCGGAGACTTTCGCCCCCGGGCACTCCGCTTTGATGCGCTTGGTGGCTTCGAGGAAGGACAGCGCGTAGGTGTTGTGCTCCTCCATCCCGGTGGCGACCGTGAGCACGTTCGGGTCGAAGACGATGTCTTCGGGAGGAAAGCCGACCTGTTCGGTGAGGATCCGGTACGCGCGCTTGCAGATCTCGACTTTGCGGCTCGCGTCGGTCGCTTGGCCTTGCTCGTCGAACGCCATGACGACGACGGCCGCCCCGTGTCTTCGGACGATGCGCGCTTGTCGGACGAAAGTCTCTTCGCCTTCCTTGAGGCTGATCGAGTTGACGATGCACTTTCCTTGCAAGCACCGTAGCCCCGCTTCGATGACCGAGAACTTCGAGCTGTCGACCATGATGGGTAAGCGTGCGATGTCGGGCTCCGAAGTGATGAGATGGAGAAATGTCGTCATCTCTTTCTCGGAATCGAGCAAGCCCTCATCCATGTTGACGTCGAGGATGTTCGCCCCACCGTCGACTTGATGGCGAGCGACCTCGAGGGCTTGCTCCAGCTCGCCGTCTTTGACGAGCCGGGCAAAGCGACGCGAGCCGGTCACGTTGGTTCGCTCACCAATGACGATGAAGTTGGACTCGGGTCGGATCCTGAGAGGCTCGAGACCGGAGAGCTCGGTAAAAGCCGAAGCGGGTCGGCGTGCGTGAGGCTTTTGTCCGGCGACGGCTTGTGCGATCGCACGGATGTGCTCCGGGGTCGACCCGCAGCAGCCGCCCGCGAAGTTCAGCCACCCCTCGGCGGCGAAAGCCTGGAGTGTCGCGGCCATTTGTTCCGGAGTCTCGTCGTAGCCGCCGAAAGCATTGGGAAGGCCGGCGTTGGGAACGCAGCTGACGAGAGTGGTCGACCGGGTCGCGAGCTCTTCCACGTAGGGCCGCATCGCTTGGGGGCCGAGCGCGCAGTTGATACCTACCCCGAGGAGCGGGGCGTGGTGGACGGATATCCAGAATGCCTCCGGGGTCTGGCCGGAGAGATTGCGCCCGCTCTCGTCGACGATGGTCACCGAGGCAATGACGGGTAAGACGATACCGGTCTCCTCGAAAAGCTCTTGGATCCCGAAGAGCGCCGCTTTCAAGTTCAACGTGTCGAACGCCGTCTCCGGCAGGAGAATGTCGGCACCTCCCTCGACGAGGCCCTTCGCTTGTTGGTAGTACGCCTCGCGGAGCTGGTCGAAGGTGATCGCTCGAAATGCCGGATTCGTGACGTCCGGTGAGATCGAGCCGGTCCGGTTCGTCGGACCCATGGAGCCTGCCACGAATCGGGGCCGCGACGGGTCGCCTTTCATGTATCGATCGACGGCCTTGCGCGCCACCCGAGCGGCCTCTCGGTTGATCTCATAGGAAAGATCCTCGAGCCCGTAATCGGCCATCGCGATGGAGGTGCCATTGAAGGAGTTCGTCTCGATGATATCGGCTCCCGCTTCGAGATAGCGGACGTGGATCTCTTCGATGATATCGGCTTGAGTGATCGAAAGGAGATCGTTCGCTCCTTTGAGCGGCAGCGCATGGTCGCGGAATCGGGTGCCGCGGAAATCGTCTTCACCGAGCTCGTAGCCCTGGATCATCGTCCCCATAGCGCCATCGATGACGAGGATGCGCTCCGACGCGAGCTGCCGAAGTCTGTCGATCATGGGCGAGTCTTGCATGTCTACGGTGATAACAACTTCATCCAGGTCGCGCAAGCGCTAAGCGCGCAACGGTTGGCCTCGCTTGCTGGAAAGCCCGCTTTGCCGGTCGAATGGCCGGCCGATCTCGCCATTTCGGACGCCTCGCCGGCGGCCGTCGCGTTGGGGGGTGGGGTTGTTACGGCCGCATTCGTGATAACTTCCGATCCGTTTTGAAGCTTCATCATCGGGTTGCCATCGGTCTGGTCGCGGGAACGCTCGTCGGCGTGCTCGGAGGCTCCGACGCGGCGATGCTCGAGCCGTTGGGTACTTTGTTCATCAAGCTCAT
>JAJCXL010000185.1 GCA_029263435.1 Acidobacteriota bacterium
TCAAGAGGCGATCGAGTCATCAGACGCGTTCGTCCTCGCGATGCGTCCGGATCTAAGCCGGATGCCCATGGGCACCACCAGTAATCAATGAGCTGAATTCCCTCCTCCTGGCGACCCTCCGGGTGGCTCTGTCATCCGGAGGGCTATTTTTTGGCGGACGACGCTGCGCTAGCATGTTGATGTGATCTCCAAGGCTCGCAACCGTCGACTCCTGCTTGCCGTCCTATGGCTCTGCTCGGGCGCGTGCACCACACCGGACGAGCCCAGCCCGGTGCTCGACATCGGGCCTGCCCAGATCGAATCCGTCGATGTCGCGATCGCGGAGAGCTTCCCTGCACGAGCGACGGCCCGTGTCCGCGGATTCCTTGGTGACGGGTGCAGTGAGCTTCTCCCCATAGAGCAGTCAAGAACGGGAAACGAAGTCGTTCTGACTGTCCAGCGGAGTCGTCCCGCCGGTGTCGCTTGCATTCAGATCGTGGCCGCATTCGACGAGGTCGTTGCTCTCCAAGGTACCTTCGCGCCGGGAGCCTATCGACTGAGCGTGAACGACGTCGAGATCACTTTTCGTGTCGACTAGCCCGACACTCGCGCCGAGCTCCTTAACGCCCGGTCTCGCTACCTGCGTCCGTAGCCCTCGTCTCGATCCAAAACGACGATGCCGGTCGACTCGACATAGCCGTCCCAACCCGCGAGGAGCTCGGCGAGCTTCTCGGGCTCGGCTTCGGACAGGTCGTGGGTCTCGCCCGGATCGTCCGCGAGATTGAAGAGCTCCCATCGGCTCGGTCCGTACGGATCCCATAGCCAGACGATCTTCCAGTTACCCGAGCGAAACGCACGGCGGCCGTAGGCTTCCCAACCGTTGATAAACGCGTCGCCGTGGACCGTGTCGCTCTCCCCGCCCAAGTGAGCCAAAAGTGAGCGGCCTCGCAGCTCCGCAACCTCGCGTCCTTCGTAGCTCGTCCCCGGATGAGAAGCTCCGGCAAGCTCGAGCGCGGTAGGAAGCACGTCCATAACCGTCGCGAACGCGTCGCTCCGAGCGCCCTTATGCTCGATGCCGGACCAGCTCACGATCGCCGGAACCGTGATGCCTCCCTCGCTGACGAACGCTTTGTACATGCGGTGGGGTAGAGCACTGACTTGCGCCCAACCGGGACCCATCCACACATAGGAACGCTCTCTCCCCATGTTCTCCAATCGATTGTCGAACGTCGCGGGAAGCCAATAGGGATTGTCGCCCATGCTGCCCATGTTGTTCCCCTCGGGCCCGTTGTCGGAGAAGAAGAGAATGAACGTGTTCTCGTACTGCCCCGATTCCCTCAGGTAGGCGATGACGCGGCCGATATGAAAATCGAGGTTCTCTAGCATGGCCGCGTAGAGCTCCATCTTGCGAGCCTCGACCTGTCGTCCGAGCGACGAGAGGTCCTCCCACGCCGAGACGGTCTCGAGTCTCGGAGTCACCTCGACGCCTTCGGCGACGAGACCGAGCTTGGTCATGCGTGCGAGGCGCTCCCCGCGCAACGCGTCCCAGCCATCGTCGTACCGACCCCTATAGCGGTCGAGCCAGTCGTCGGGGACCTGGACTGGCCAATGGAGCGCGGTGTAGGCGAGATAGCCGAAGAAAGGCCGGCCGTGCTCGCGGCCGGACTCGATGTAGTCGATCATCGTGTCGGTATAGAACTCGGACGAGTAGAAATCGTCCGGCAAGGCGTCGACTTGCTCGCCGTCCTCCCAATAGGTCGCTTCATCGTCGAAGAGGTCGTGGGCGTCCGAAAAGCGGCTGGCACCTCCCGCGCGGAGCGCGAAGGAGCGCTCGAACCCTCGGGCCGACGGACGCTGTTCGGGCTCGCCCCCAAGATGCCACTTCCCGGCCATGTAGGTGCGATAGCCCGCATCCGACATCAATGTCGCGAGCGAGACGACACGATCGCTCATGTAGCCGAGGTAGTGCGGGTCGTCCTGGTACTCGGGTACGCTCGACGCGCTCTGAACACCCATACCCGTAATGTGGTTGTCCGTCCCGGACATCAGCATCGCGCGCGTCGGCCCGCACGTTGCTCCGCTGTGAAAATTGGTGAGCAGCAACCCTTCGTTCGCGAGCTCATCCAGGTTCGGCGTGCGGATCTCGGAGCCGAACGCGCCGAGGTCGGAGTAGCCGACGTCATCCACGAGGATGACGAGGACATTCGGTCGCTCGGCGGCAGCAGCTCCGGCCGTCACGAGAACCGTGAGCACCAAGGAGCGAGCGAGATCCAATGGGAGCTTCTGAGGGTGGCACCAAGACATTTCGACATGAATATTACGACAAGTTCGCTCGCGAGGGAGGCTCCGCCCCCGCTTTTTCGTCTACTCATCACGGAGGTAGTTATGCCGAGCCCGACGTTCCGGAGTACTGGGTCGTCGACCTCTGCGGTCAAGAGCTCGTGGTCTTCCGCTCCCTGAGGGCGGCGTCTACCGTGAACGGCTCGTGTTCGGCCCAGACGATCGAGTCACACCGGAGGCATGGCCGGACGTGACCCTCGAAGTGAGCTGGATATTTTCCACCGACGTCGAAAGGCTAATTCGCTGGCAGCAACCTCTCAGCGCGTTCGACGCGTCCTGAGGATGGCCTCGCCAGGGAATACCCCTTCTCGCACCACCCCGTCGGCGAGCACGTGCACGCCTCCGACGAAGACGTGGGCGATTCCCGCGGAGGGGAGGTCGCCCTTGTCGAACGTCGAGCGGTCTACGATCGTATCGGGGTCGAAGAGCGTCAAGTCCGCGTCAGAGCCGACCTGGACTCGCCCTTTGGCTCTCATCTGATCCGTCGTCGCTTCGAGACGTCTGGCGGGCAGGAGCGTCATCTTGGCGAGCGCCTCCATCAAGCCAATCACTTGCCGCTCACGCGAGTAATGGCCGAGGACTCGAGAGAACGTCCCCGCACCTCGCGGGTGGGCAGGCCCATAAAGAAACGGGATGCCGTCGCTTGCGACCATGACGTCGGGTTGGGCAACGATCCAGGCGTTGGTCTCTTCGTTGCGGCCGTGGCTGATGAGCCATCCGCCTTCGCTCCGGTAGCGAGCGAAGCTTTCCCTCGTAAGACGCTCTCCAGTCGCGGGCCATTGCAGACGCTCGAAGCGCTCATCTTCCCACGACTCCCAGTTGTCGTAGGACGCCGACTCGATGCGGGTGGAGCCCGCCGTGTAGGGATAGGCCTCGGTGGTGACGTCGACGCCGCGGGCGACGGCCCCACGGATGAGGTCGAGCACGACCGGCGCCAGCTCGCCCGAGCTCGAGTTCATGTGAACGAAATGAAGGGACGCGCCGGTAGCGGCGGCGTTCGCGATGCACTCTTGAAACGCGCCGAGGGTTCCGCCGTTGCCCCGTCCCCGGGTATGCACGTAGATCGGAACGTCTTCCTCGTTCGCGAGCTTGAACAGCTCATAGATTTCGGAGCGGGACGCGCCCGGGGTGTAGGTGATGCCGAGGCCGAAGCCAAGCCCCCCGTCCGCGAGACCTTGTTTCATGAGGTCTTTGAGCGTCACGCGCTCGGACTCGGTGGTGTCCTTCATCTCGAAGTCGTCGAGCTCGAGGAGATCCGTACGCTCGGGCGAAAGGGTCGCCCAGCTCTCGAGGTCGGTGTCGTGGAACAACTTGAGACGGGCGCCGAGGTGGCCGACGGTCGCGCCGTAATGGATGACGGACTTCCCCTTTTGCTTTTCGAGCCAGGTGTCCATGGGAAAGATGCCAAGCTCCAACTCGAGCGCGGTGGTCACACCGTCGGCGAGCTGC
>JAJCXL010000186.1 GCA_029263435.1 Acidobacteriota bacterium
CCGCTCGCTCGGCCATGCTGGAGGCGGGGGAGATCGATCGTGCGATTGCTCTCAACGATTTCGATATTCCACGCTTCGAAGCTGACGATCGGATCCGCATCCGAGTGGTACCGAGCACCCGTCAGTTCTACGTCGCGCTCAATCACACGAAGCCTCCGCTCGATGACCACCGGGTGCGCCTCGCTTTCAACTTCGCGATCGACAAAGAGGGTATCGTCCAGAGCGTGTTCGCAGGGACGGGGGCTCTCCTGTCGAAAGCGCCCGTGCTGTCCGAGGGGGTAGTTGCTTTCACCGATATGCGAGAGCCGGGGGCGAGTACGTTGTTTGCCTACGACGTCGAGCGAGCGCGCGCGCTCATGCGCGAAGCGGGCCTGGTCGACGCGGACGGGGACGGTGTCGTGGAAGACGCTTCCGGTGCGCCACTCGAGCTCACGCTTTACGCGCGCCGGGGCGCGACCAAAGGGGACGACAAGATCGCGCAGCTTCTCCAGACCATGTGGGCGGATATCGGCGTGCGGGTCGAGATCCAGTTCTGGGAATCGTCGGCCTTCGGCGCCGCGACGAATTTGGGTCCGGAAGACGCCCGATACGACATGGTGCTTCTCTCTTGGGGAATCCCCACGGCGGATCCTGATGAGCCGATGATGATGATGACCTATTCCAAGGCGTGGAAGCCCATCGGCGCGAACCGGATGTTTTACGCCAACGCCGAGGTCGACAGGCTCTCCCTGCTCGCGCATCACGAGCTCGACCCAGTGAAGCGGAAGGAATGGGTACGCTTGTGGATGGCGGAGCTCATCGCCGATGCCCCGGTGGTCTTCCTCCCCACGTTGTCGCTCACTCTAGGGACCCGCACCTACGTGCACGGCGATCGGATCCTCAGCGTCGATCAGTACCCGGCCCGCTTCGCTTGGATCGACGCCACCGAAAAGGCGCGCCAAGGAGTGACTCGGTGACCACCGGCACCGCCTTGGGGTCAGGCCGACACCTGTGCTGAGACTCATCCTCGGGCGGCTTCTTTTCATGGTGCCCGCGGGGCTTTTGCTCGTGACGTTCTTGTTTGGTCTCTTCCACTTCATCCCGGGCGACCCCGCGTTGCTCCTCGCCGGCGACAATGCCTCCGCCGAGGTCGTGGAAGGCATTCGCCGAGCGTATGGATTCGATCAACCTCTTCCGGTGCAGTACTGGACCTACATGAAGAAAGTGCTGCAAGGCGACCTCGGGGTCTCCAATTTTTCCCGGGAGCCCGTGACAGCGCTCATCCTCCCGAGGATCTTCAATACGGCGCAGCTCGCTTTCTGGTCGATGGGTTTCGCGATGGTGGTGAGCTTGATTCTGGGATGCTGCTCCGCGATGTTCTGGAACACGTGGATCGACAAGCTCATCACGGGGATAGCACTTCTCGGCATCTGCACCCCGGTCTTCGTGTCCGGCTTGTTCGGAATCTTCTTGTTCTCCGTGAAGCTCGGCTTGCTGCCCACCGGAGGTCTCGATTCTTGGCGCAGCTTCGTCTTACCGGTCGTGACTCTCGGCGCGTTTCAAGCCGCGGTCCTGACCCGGATGGTCCGCGCATCCATGGTAGAAGCGCTTGGACAGGATTACATCGAAACGGCGCGCGCCAAAGGACTCGCGGAGACCGCGGTCGTGTTCAAGCACGCCTTGCGAAACGCGATGTTACCCATCGTCACCCTTTTCGGTTTGGGCTTCGGCGCGACGTTGGGCGGCTCGGTCGTGACGGAGACGATCTTTACTTGGCCGGGTCTCGGTCGGACGATGGTGGAATCCATTCTCAGTCGAGACCTTCCCGTGACGCAGGGCGCTTTGCTGCTGTTCGCGTTCATGTTCATCGGCATCAATCTGGTGGTCGACCTCCTCTACGCGGCGATCGATCCGCGCATCCGTTTCGATGCACCATGAGTATCGTCTCTCGATTCAAACGGGATCGGGTCGGTCTGGTCTCGGCCTGTGCGCTCGTCGGCCTCTACCTCGTCGCGCTAACGGCGCCGTGGCTCGCCCCCTATGATGCCGGTGAGACGAGTTTGCGCGAAGTCTTTCGCCCGCCATCCGCGGAGCACCTTCTCGGAACCGATCAGTTCGGTCGGGACGTCTTGTCCCGAGTGATCGTCGCCACTCGAGTCACCGCCAAAATCACCGGAGTGGCGGTGCTGCTGGCGGTAGTGCTGGGAACCTGTGGTGGAATGTATGTCGGCTATGTCGGCGGTCGGCTCGAATCGCTGGTCATGCGGCTCACGGATATGTTGCTGATCTTTCCCACCATCATGTTGGCGATCGTCATCGTCACGATCGCGGGGCCGTCGGAAGGAGGAGTGATCGTTGCGTTGGGATTGTCGCAAGTTCCCAAGTTCATCCGGCTCGCGCGGGGTGTGACTCTCTCCGCCCGAGAGGCTCTCTTCGTTGAAGCAGCCAAGGCGGTGGGCGCGGGCCGATGGCACATTCTTCGTCGGCACATCTGGCCCAGTATTTCCTCGCCGATCATCGTTCAGGCTACGTTGAGTCTCCCGATACTGGTGCTCTCTGCATCGGGGCTGAGCTTTCTCGGACTGGGGGTGCAACCTCCGACGCCCGAGTGGGGAGCGATGCTCAACGAGTCCAAAGATTTCCTCCGGACGTCGCCTTATTTGCTCGCCGGTCCCGGTCTCTGTTTGTTCGTCTTCGTGCTCGCGTCCAACCTGGTCGGCGATGCGCTCCAAGACGCGTTGAGCCCACGGGCGAGCTCCGAAGGCTAGGGCGAGAACTCCATGTCCGTTGCTCACTCGGACGAGCCGCTCATCGAGGTCGAAGACCTTCGTACGTACTTTCACTCGGAGGCCGGCATCGCGAAAGCGGTCGACGGTATCAGCTTCGCGGTCCGTCGCAAGAAAACTCTAGGCGTGGTGGGCGAGAGCGGATGTGGGAAATCCGTCACCGCCCGCTCCATCATGCGGCTCATTCGCCCGCCGGGCAAGATCGAGTCGGGCTCGATCCGCTACCGTCGCGGCGAGGAGACTCTCGAGCTCGCGGGCTTGGATCCGAAAGGGCGCACCCTGCGAGAGATCCGAGGCGCGGAGATCGCGATGATCTTCCAGGAGCCGATGACATCGCTCAATCCCGTATTCACGATTGGCGAACAGATCACGGAAGTCATTCGACTCCATCTTGGAGCGGGCCGAGGCGAAGCGCGGCGGCGAGCCATCGACATGTTGAACGCGGTCGCGATCCCTTCTCCGCATCAGCGGATCGACGACTATCCTCATCAGCTTTCCGGCGGGATGCGACAGCGCGCGATGATTGCGATGGCTTTGTCCTGTCATCCATCGCTGCTCATCGCGGATGAGCCGACGACGGCGCTCGACGTCACCATTCAAGCGCAGGTCATCCGGCTCATGCGAGACCTACAACGTGAGTTCGAAGCCGCCATCATTTTCATCACCCACGATCTCGGCGTGGTCGCCGGCATTGCCGACGAAGTCATGGTGATGTATCTGGGGGAGATCGTCGAGCGGGCGCCGGTGCGTGATCTCTTTCGCGATCCCAAGCATCCCTATACCCAAGGCTTGATGACCTCGATTCCCTCCTTGAACGGAGCGCGTAAGCAGCGACTCCCGGTGATCGAAGGCAATGTTCCAAGCCCATTCGACCTTCCTCGCGGGTGTCGTTTTCATCCGCGATGTGCGCATGCTTCTGAGCTTTGTCGAGAGCGCGCCCCGCTCCTGCTCGAAGCGGCTCCTGAGCACCACGTCGCTTGCCACCTGCAGGATCCGGAGCTCGCATGACGGCGAGCGCGCATCTGCTCGAAGTCCGGAACTTGAGCAAGTTCTTTACGCTCCGCAAGGGAATGTTGCAACGAGCCGCCGGCCACGTGCGCGCCGTCGACGACGTCAGCTTCTTCGTCGACGACGGTGAGACGCTGGGGCTCGTTGGAGAGAGTGGATGCGGAAAGACGACGACGGGACGAGCTCTTCTTAGGCTGGTGCCGCCGAGTGCGGGTGAGATTCTGTTCAAGAGCACCCAGCTCGCTCGAGAGGGCGAGGCCCCGCGCCTGATTGACGTCGCGACCGCGACGGAGAAAGAGCTCAAAGTACTGCGGCGAGAGATGCAGATCATTTTTCAAGATCCGTTCTCGTCTCTCAACCCCAGGATGAATGTAGGACAGATCGTCTCCGAGCCGCTCGATGTGCAACGGATCGGTCGGCAAGACGAGCGTCGCGACCGGGTGGGATCACTGCTCGAGTCCGTGGGCCTGAACGCGAAAGATGCCCGGCGCTACCCGCACGAGTTCTCCGGTGGTCAGCGGCAGCGCATCGGCATTGCCCGTGCCTTGGCGCTCGAGCCGCGGTTGATCGTCGCGGATGAGCCGGTGTCGGCTCTCGACGCGTCGATTCAAGCTCAAGTCTTGAACTTGATGCTGGATCTCCAGAACGAGCACGGTTTGGCGTTCGTTCTCATCGCTCATGACCTGGCGGTCGTGCGGCATATCAGCGATCGCATCGCCGTTATGTACCTGGGACGCCTCGTCGAGCTCGCGAGTACGGATGCGTTGTTCGAAAGTCCCCAACATCCCTACACCGAGGCCTTGATGGCGGCGGTACCGATCCCGGACCCGGACCGCGAGCGCGCAAAAGACACGGGTCTTTTGGGGGACGTCCCGAGCGCTACGAGCCCACCCGTTGGCTGCCACTTCCATCCTCGATGTCGTTACGCCGAGGACATCTGCAAGACCGAGAGCCCGCCCCTTCGAGAGATCCAGGAGGGGCACACGGTAGCTTGCCACCTAGCGGATACGATCGAGCTCCGCTCCTTCGGCTCCTAGACACTAGCGACAGACGTCGAGCGCAGCGAGGTTTCCGTCGTCATCGACGTAGACCCGGACCGGGAGATTCTGGTCGCGAGCGTCCTCCAGGACGGCTTGGATCCTTGGATCCGGTACCGCTACCGAGATGGTCGTGCCATCGACGAGCTCCACCGCGGTGAGCTTTCCCACGAGATCGAACTTGAGACAACCTACCCGCCCCCCGACGCCTCTGGTCCGCCCTTCCCCTTCGGCGATCGTGATACCGGACATCGTCTCCGCTGAAGGATTCAGGCTCACGACTTCACGTGCCCCGGGCGCGGCATCGCGCCGGACTCGAATGCTGGCGGTCGCGACGGTGGCGTTCAACACCCGAAACCCTTCGAGCGTGATACCCGTCCCGAACCTCACGCTGCTCGCGCCGTTGAATCGAGCGTCCTCGATCTCGAGTCGCACATCGTAGCTCCCACCTTGTTCGAAGACGTCGGGCGTCACCCGGAGTCGTGGGGAGCTCGGACGACCGAGCTGAACCGTGGTGTACTCGACGCGGTGGACCGGTGCTTTGTTCTTGAGCTTTCCCCGGACCTCGATACGAACGAGGTTCGCGCCGGAGTTCTTTATCGCCATCGGCCCGGTATAGCTTCCGTCCCGTTGGCGCTTCAATGAGGTAGACGGACCGCCCAACAGAGCAGCGGTGACTTTGAGATCACCGACGGCGGGTTTGTCATCGAGCCTCGGTCGCGCGACGATCGTCACCCGACCGGCTTTCGACAGCATCCATGGGTCGGCGCTCGCCCAGAGCTTGAACGCCGGATTGATACCGCGGGCCATGAAATTCAAGCGGATAGGTGCGAGCTTCGGGTCCCCGTGCACCCGCGCGCGCCACGTGCCGGTCTCCGGAGCGGGTATGTGGAGCGCTTGCATCCAACCCTCTCGGATCACGAAGGCGCCGCCCACGCCGTGTTTGAATACGGTCCCCGAGGGCGAAGTCGCTTCGATCGAGGGAGCGCCTGGCTGGTGCCATGTCAGGCCGAAGACGAGCTCACGCGTCACACCGTCGACGTCGGCCTCGAAGTCTCGATAGTTTCGGAAATCACCGTGGTCATCGTCGTTGGCGTGGCTTCCGACCGGGTCGCGGTCGGGTAGGCTGAACTGCTCCCACAAGAGCCCGGATGGGGTGCCGCCCACTGGAGTCAAGGTCAAAATCCCGTTGTCGTTGACCGCTTTGAACGCATTGGTCATGAGTGCCGCGGAGCAATCCGCGGAGTAGTTCGTGGTCTCCGAGATAACCTTCGTGGTGCTTCCGTCCTCACCTTGGGCCGCGAGATCGGTCAACGTCGCGA
>JAJCXL010000187.1 GCA_029263435.1 Acidobacteriota bacterium
GGCTCCAAGATCGAAGCCTACCCCCAATTTTCATCCCCGGGAGGCGGTGCGGGGGGCACCTCCCGGGGCTGGCGTCGAGATTGGGGAGCGACGCCAAAATGCGTTCTCGACAACCTGTATTAGCAAGCATTGTGCCACCCCCTCGCATATTTTCTGGGACGCATTTGTTATCAATGGGTTACGTCGATTTCGGGCTCACGACGCGCACCCAACACTCCCGCAAAAGGTTAAAGTTTGAAATCCATCGCAAATTTTGCACGTTTAAAAATGAAATGAATCTCTCATCGGAGCTGGCACTTGGCCACGCGGTGCTGTTGGGTCGCTGGCGCCTCTATCCCCTCGGTCGTTTTCGGCGCGACCTCTCCCCTCGGCGCTGCCCGAAGCCCGGTATTTCTCCGCGGGCCGACAAACGTCGTTCCAATGAGCCCCCACTTTGCTACCATTGAAGAACACGAACCAAAATCCAAATCTATCTTCAGGTCGTTTGCTGGACCATCTCCCATGAACCAGCAGGTTTCTGACACTTTCAAAAAACTCTACTTCGGCAAGCGTACGGGCGTCTTGACGTGCGAGTCCGACTCCGTCAAACGAGCGGTCTACTTTCAGTCGGGCTTCGTCGTCGGCGCGTGGTCGAACGATCCCGAGGATCGCTTGGGTGAGGTGATGATCCGTGAGGGTCGGATCACTCGCGAGCAGATCGAAGACGCGTCCCAGTTCATCAAGAGTGGTTGGAAGCTGGGCGAGATCCTCGCAGAGCTGGGCTTCATCGAAGAGCACGAGATCGAGGCCTTCGTTCGAAAGCAACTGCTGGACATCACTTGCATGCAATTGGTGACACCGCCTCGGCGGCTCGCTTTTACCACCTCTAGCGAAGTCGACCGTTTTCTTTCCGCGACGATCTCGGTCGCCGATATTCTTCTCGAAGCGGTGCGAAGAAGTCCCGACTCCGTCGCGAGAGCCGAAAAGCTCATCGAAGAAGACCTCAAGCTCGGCTTTCCCTCCGATCCGCTCAAGCGCTTCCAGGATGTCCACTTGACGCCGGAAGACGCATTCGTGCTCTCGCGCGTCGACGGCACTCAAAAGGTCGCGGACATCCTCTCGGTGAGCCCTGTCTCAGACGAGGAGACGGCGCTGACGTTAGTAGGGCTGCTCGAAGCCGGGCTCATCGAACCGAGCGGCACCGGTGTCGCGCCTCCGTCGTCGCCGTCCGTTGCGCCGGCATCGTCGTCGTCCGCGACGTCACCGCCGGCCGGAGCCGCACCCGCGCCTTCCCCGGATCCCGTGCTCCCCGAACGTTCGGAGATCGAGCACGGGTCCGAAAGCTCCAGCGACGACGGGCCACCGATCGATACCAGCCAGACCATCCAGCACGAGAGAAGAGAAGAGCAAGAGCGCGCAGCCATCGAACTGCTCTATCAGGAGATCCAGTTTCAGGATCACTGGCAGGTATTGAACGTCGAGCGTGATTGTTCCGCGTCGCTCATCAAGGAAGCGTTCTTCCGCGGCGCGAAGAAATACCATCCGGACCGGTTCCGCTCCATTACCGAGCCGGAGTTTCAGGAGAAACTCTCTTTCGTCTTTCGACGATTCTCCGAAGCCTATGAGACCTTGGGCTCCGAGGCAGAACGGGAGAGCTACGAGAAGCTCTGCGCGAAGGAAGAACGATACGCGGAGGACGGGCCCATTGGCGGACCTTCAGAAGGAGGCGCCACGGTCATGTCCTCTCGGGCCAAGGTCGATGAGGCCGCGGGTCTCGAGCGACGTGCGACCGAAGCTTTTGATTCCGGTGACTACTGGAGCTGCATCGAGCTGTGCCGACAATGCATCGACTTGGCTCCGGACATCGCAGTGCACTACAACCTCCTCGGTCGGTCGCTCGCCAAGAACCCGAAGTGGCGGAAGGACGCAGAGAAGAATTTGAAGATCGCGATGAACCTCGACCCGTTCAACGCGACGTTCGTCTTGGAGCTCGCGAAATTCTATGAGCGGGAAGGCCTGCATCTGAGGGCCCAGCGCGCGCTCGAGCGCGCTCAATCGATCGACCCGAGCGTTCAGAGTGAGCCCTAATCGGCACCAGTTTCGCTAGCTCTGTTTCTCGTACAACTTGAGCTTTCGCCACAGCGTGGCGGTCGTGATGCCGAGCCTCTTCGCCGTGTTCTTACGGCTGCGCTCGCATTCGGCGAGAACCTCGAGAATGTACTCTTTTTCGAGCTCCGCGAGGGTGAGTGAGCTCTTGCGCCCCCGGTCGATGAGACGATCTTCTTTGCGCGCGGTCTCGGTAAACGGCAAGTCGTCGAGGCCGATCACTCCGTCGCGATCGAGTGCCGAGGCGCGCTCGATCACGTTCTCCAGCTCGCGTACATTGCCTCGCCACTCATGCTTCATCAGCGCTTCGATCGCTCGAGGCGAGATCGCGAACGGCTGAGCACGCCCCATCCGGCTCGCGATCCGTTTGACGAAATGTTGCACGAGCGGGGGGATGTCTTCGGGTCTCCGTCGCAACGGGGGAAGCTGGATCGGAATGACGTTGAGACGATAGAAGAGATCCTCGCGGAATTCACCTTCGCTCACGCTCTTCTCCAAATCTCTATTCGTCGCGGCGACGATACGTACGTCCAGATTTCGGCTGGCGGTAGTGCCGACCCGGCGCACCTCTCCGTCTTGCAAGAAGCGCAACATCTTGACTTGAGCCATTGGGGTCAGCTCCCCGACCTCGTCGAGAAAGGCGGTGCCGCCATGCGCCTCGTCGAACAGGCCGCGCTTGTCCGCGTGAGCGCCGGTAAAAGCGCCTTTGGTATGGCCGAAGAGCTCACTTTCTTGCAGGTTGTCGGGGATGGCGCCGCAATTGACGACGACGAGAGGCTTGTCGTTGCGTGAGGAAAGATTGTGCAGCGCCCGAGTGACGACCTCTTTTCCGGTGCCGCTCTCGCCGGTGATGAGAATGGTGGAGTCGAGCCGTGCCACTTGGTCGACCATCTTGAAAACGTCCTGCATCGAGGGCGAGGCGCAGACGACCCCTTCAAAGGGATCTTTGTCACGCACGACTTCCTCGAGCTGCTTCACTCGCTTAGCCAACCCGCGGCGTTCGAGTGCGCGCTCGGCGACGAGAGTGAGCTCCTCCGGCTGAAAGGGCTTGGTGAGATAGTCATAGGCCCCCGATTTGATCGCGTCGACTGCGCCTTCGATCGTGCCGTAAGCCGTCATGACCACTACTTCCGTATCGGGAAAAAGCTCCTTGGATCGACGTAGCAGCTCGATACCGTTCATACCGTCCAAGCGGAGATCGGTGACGATGAGATCGAAGGGTGAGACGGCGAGCATTTCGAGCGCTCGTTCTCCGCTCTCGGCAGAGTCGACGCGATACCCTTCGCGACGAAAGGTGATCACCATGGACTCCCGAATCGGGGCCTGGTCGTCGACCACGAGGACGGAGACGGCGTCTAGGGTAGGGTCAGGGACGGGACTCGATCGGTTTACGCGCATTTGAACTCGTCTCTGAGCTCATCGGGAATCGCAGACGGAAAGAACTACCGCGGCCCTCCTGGCTCTCGACCGTGACCTCGCCACCGTGTGACTCGACGACCCTTTGGACGATGGCGAGCCCCAAGCCGGTTCCGTCTGCCTTCGTGGTATGAAATGGCTCGAATATCTTGTCGGCCTCGTCGTCTCTTATCCCTTTCCCGGAATCCGTCACGGTGACTTCGAGGAAATCGTCCCTCGCGGATCGCGCGGCGGAGACCAGGAGTTGTCCGCCCGCCGGCATCGCTTCGACGGCGTTGACGATCAAGTTCCAAAGCGCTTCTCGGGTTTGGGCGGAATCGAGAGCCACTTCCGGCAAATCCGGTTCGTAGTATTTCTCGATCCGTATCGCGGATCGCTCGGCTTGCTCCTGCGAGAGGAGCAATAGCAAATCATCGAGCACGTGAGTGATCTGTTCTTTGGCCTTGTGGATCGGTCTCGGCCGAGCGAAACGCAGGAAATCGGCGATGATGCCTTCGAGACGCTGGGACTCGGCACTCACGACCTCCATGAGTCTCTTGTCGTCCCCGGTGAGATCGAGGTCGCGCCGCAACACCCCCACTGAGTTCGAGATCGCACCGAGCGGGTTGCGGATCTCGTGGGCGATCTGAGCAGCGAGCTCTCCTACTGCAGCGAGTCGCTCCGAGCGGATGAGCTTCTCCTGGGTCTGCTTGAGCTCGTCATAGGCCCGGCGAGTCTCCTGGAAGAGCTCTCGATAGCGTTTTTCGGACTCTCGTAGCCTCTCGGTACGTTCCCGGACCTTGCGCTCGAGCGAGCGCTGGTAGTCTTCGTTCTCCGCCTCGAGCCGGCGTTTCTCGCGCAGGAGGGAGTTACGCTCCGAGGCGCGCTGGACGACCGCGAGCAGTGCTTGAGTCGTGACCGGTTTGGTGAGGTAGTCGTAAGCTCCCTCTTTGAGGGCCGAAACGGCCGATGAGAGGTCGGGATGCCCCGTGACCATGACGACGCTCATGGTCTCGTCATGCTCCGCGGCGTAGCGGAGCAGAGATAGACCGCTTTCTTGCGGCAGCATAAGATCCGTCAGAGCGACGTCGAAGCGCGTGTCGTTCAGATATTCCTTGGCGTCGCTGAAGCTCTCGGCCACCACGACATCGTGGCCCGAAAGCTCGAGCACGTCTCGGAACGTCTGGCGGATGGTCTCCTCGTCGTCAACGATCAGTATCGATGGCACGGGTCGATCCGTTCACTCGTTAAAGGAAAAGAGTAGCATCTCGCGAGAGGGCGACGCAAAGAAAGGAAAAGGTTGAGCCATGGCTTGGATCCGAACGGTCTCGGAAGACGAAGCGACGGGGGATGTGGCGCGTCAGTATGAGGCCGCGCGCCGCAGAGCAGGGAAGGTCTACCAAGTTGTCAAGATACACAGCTTGCGCCCGGAGATCATGCGCACGTTCATGGAGCTTTACATCAAGCTGATGCACGGGGAGTCCGGTCTCAGCCGAATGGAGCGCGAGGCCGTCGCGACGGTGGTGTCTCGCATCAACCAGTGTCACTACTGAACGGAGGCTCACGGGGAGGATCTCCGTGCCGCCTGCTGCGATGACACTCTCGTGCACGCGATCAAGGAGGATCCTCGCGGTGCGGCGCTACCCCCGCGCACGCGCGAGATCGTCGACTTCGCGATTCGGCTCACCGAGACACCGGCCGCCACCGACCGTGCGGCCCTCGATCGATTGCGGGCGCACGGGCTCTCTGATGAAGACTTGTTGATGCTGGTCCATATCATCGGCTACTTCAATCACATCAACCGCATCGCGGATGCGCTCGGACTGGATATCGAGGACGATATGCCGCCGTCCCCCTATTGAATGACGACGACGCTGCCTCTCAGTTGACCGACGGGTCTTCGGGTTTGAAATGGCGGTAGCGAGCGAGCTGCTCCCAAAACGCCAGTCGTTCGTCGATGAGCTCGATGAGCTGTCGGGCGCGTTTCGCGAGGTCGTCCTCTTCGAGCAGGGCTTGCTTCAGCGAGACCGTGATATCGATGCGGCCGCAGATACGATTCACGATGTCCTCGAGAGCCGAGCCCATGGACCCTCGATCGGGGTTTTGCCCGCTCGCCGCGAGCAGCTTGGACCAGGTGGCGGTGAGTCTCTCTTTGAGCGCGGTCGCGACATCGGCGTCGTCCACCCCACGCTCCGGAGCGGGTTCGATAAGACGCACTCGATAGAGGATTCCGCCGGGGTGCTCGGATTCTCCGGGAGATAGTGGAAGCAAGCGCACCCGGCGCTCGCCTCTCAATACGATGTCATAGCGGCCATCTTCGAGCTCGGTATGCTCGACGACCCGCCCTAGGGTGGCGATCTCGTGAATCGGGGGATCTCCCTCATAGTCGTGCTCGTACCCCGGACGGAGCAGGGCCATCACGAGGTTGCCACTCCCCGCGACGACGTCTTTGCCGAGCTGTCGATAGCGGGGCTCGAACAAGTGGAGGGCGATCTCGACCTTCGGGAACAGCACGACTTCAGGGAGCGGAAAGACGGGGACGTTCACGTCGCGCTCGCGACGAGAGCCGGAAGCTCTCGCAAGTCGTCAATGAGAAAGTCGGGAGTGAGAGGAGGCTCTGCCCGGGGTCCAATCCCGTAAGACACCAAGCAGAATGTCATTCCCAGGTTCTGCGCGGTCTCGAGATCGACTTTGGAGTCGCCTACGAACAGAGCGTCTTCGAGCGGCGTCCGGCTCTGTTCCAAGAGGTGCGCGAGGCCGACGGGGTCGGGCTTCTTGCGAGCGAATGAATCCCCTCCGTACACCGCGAAGAAATAGGCGCGGAGGTCGAGGCCTTCGAGGATCAGGAGGCTCTCTCGAACGGGTTTGTTGGTCAGGACGGCGAGCTCGATGCCGGCACCCTCGAGCTGCTTCAACCCGGGCACGACCCCTGGATAGGCGCGGGTGTTGTCGAGCAGCCGCCTTCGATAGATGTCTCGATAGCGCTCGACCGTTTGCGCTAACTCCTGCGGGTCGAGAGTAGGGATGGCCCTCGCGATGAGCGAGGAGATGCCGTCTCCCACGAAGCTCTCGATGGTCGGGACGGGGAGCGGCTCGAGAGCGAGAACGTCCCGGAGCTCGTTGACGGAAAGCGCGATATCGGTTGCGGAGTCGATCAAGGTGCCGTCCAAGTCGAAGACGATGAGCTTCATGCTAGCCATTCTAGCGAACTGAGCGGCCGGGCTCGGTCCTCCCGGTTGCGGCTCTCCTCGGCGGGTGCGGGTGGGCCGCCGGACGCGGGTGGCGAGCTTGGAACGCTCGTTTCGCTCCCGGCGTTTTCTTCGCTGCGATATAATTTCAATGCTGTGGTCGCGACGTCATGTTAGAGCTGTCTCGTAAGAGCGACTACGCCCTGCGTGCCGTGATCTATTTGGCCCGGATCGAAGAGCAGCGCTACGGCCGGGTAAGCGAGATCGCCAAGGCCAAGGACATTCCGCAGGCCTTCCTCGCGCAGATCCTGCCGCTGCTGGCGACCCGCGGCGTCGTGAAATCTCAGCAAGGCGCGCATGGCGGCTATGCGCTCGCGCGCGAACCGAAATCCATTTCTTTTTTGGAAGTGATCGAGTCGGTGGAAGGTCCGCTCCGGCTCAACAAGTGCATCGACGGGCATCACGACGACTGCACCATCCTCGAGAGCTGCGAGATGGTCAATGTGTGGATTCAGGCGCAACACCGAATGATCGACTTTCTCGGCGGCGTCACGATGGAAGACATGCTCACCGCACCTCTCCACGAGGCAGCGCGACCGATCTCGATCGACCCTACCTCCGACTAAATCGAGCCTCTCCCTTTACGGACGGCGGTCACTGGCCGGCTTCGTACTCTTCGGCCACGTGCATGTCGAATGGACCGTGCTCGGGGCTCAACGGAAACCCCCGAAGCTCCGCGTGACATCGATAGCACACGGTGACCTCGCTGAGGCGGTGATAAAGAGTGAGGTCCGCGATCGAGGCAAGGACGAGAACGGCGATCGAGGCCGGGACGTCCCACAAAGCGTAGGCAATGGAGGAAAGCACCACTGTGCCCGTGACGGCCGCGCAGCCGAGCTGCTGAGGGAAGTCTTTCCGGTGATAGAAACGAAGGTTGCTACATTGCGGGCAGGAATCCACGGTCTCGCCTCGATTGACCGAATCGGAGGGGCGGGCGGGGTTTTCGTGGCCGCAATGCTCGCACCGGCCGGCGGACTCCGTCGCGGGGATGGGATAGACACCGTACAAAGAACATTCATCGCAAAAAAAGCCGACCGAGGGTGCGTTCATAGTGGAAAACCGGTGGTGACGAGGAGAAACTGCGACACGAGCTCTCCGAACAGGACGAGGATCAAGGCGACGTAGAGGAGCCCGGTCGCGGATTGGGTCGAGCGAATCTTGACCGTCTGCCAAATCAAGCCGGCGAGGAGCAATGGAGCCGCGAGGCCCATGACCGAGCGGAAGAAAAAGAATAATCCGGTGGTGGAGAAGATGATGTCGGCCAGCCGGTGCACTCGCAGGATCTCGAACCCGCCGTAAGCGAGAACCAAGCCGACGACTCCGACCCGAAGAAAGACGGCCGCCCAGAGCCAGCGCGCGCCCGACCGGAGCGGGGCGATGGACAAGCTGGTATCGACGAGGTACCAGTGCCCGAGAATCATCGTGACGGTGACGGCGCCGAGGAGGAGCGACGACGTCGCGCTTCCCGCCGCTTGGAGCGCCGCGTCAGAGTCTGCGGCTCTCACCACAAAAGCAACGGGCGTCGCGAGCGCGATGACACCTGCGAGTCCGGAGACGATGGGCCCGGGCGAGCGGAACCGGAGCATTGCGTACCAGAGCGCGCCGACGAGTGCGACCGCCAGCCACGCGGGACGGAGAGGCGCCGTGTCGACCAACGCGGCGAAAGCCGCGGCGCCGGCCGACGAAGCGACGCAAAATCTCATGAACGCAGGAGGCAGTGTGTTCGCGAGCGCGAGCATAGCGGTGACGAATAGGCTGCCCGTCGCGAGATGTCCGACGAGCAACGCACTGACGTGTCCGATCATCTCCTGATGCCGACTCCGCGACGGTGTAGTGGCGGGTCCGTCGTCAGAGGGTTCAAGAAGTGAGGCGGTCGCGGATGTAAAACCGCAGATCGGGAGTGAGATCGGAAACGCGCATCCCAGGCTCGACTGGGGTTTGGCACCCGCGTCGACGGGTCGGTAGCAACGCCTCGGCCGTCGCGATGCTCATTTCGCAGTTGCCGCACTCGTTGCTCCAGCAAAACCTCCCCAACACAGGAACATCCT